>JBIKWW010000520.1:0-2503 GCA_044356125.1 Acidimicrobiia bacterium | reverse complement strand
GTTGGCCAGCGAGAAGATCGACAGTTCGTTCGACCACGGCGTCACCGAGGCGATGCGCTGATCGGTGGCGGCCACGGCGACGAGCTGGTCCACCAGGTTCACGGGGAGCACGACGTCGGAGTTGAGCAGCACGCAGGCGTCGTACCCCTCGGCCTCGGCGTGCAGCAGGCCGAGGTTCATGTTCCGGGGGATGCCGAGGTTGCGCGGCGAGCGGTAGTAGCCGACGCCCTCCTCGGCGCAGATGCCCCGCAGCTCCTCGCTCCAGCCCGGATGGGGGCTGGCGTCGTCGAGGACGAGCACGTCCACGAGGGCGGAGCTCGACGATGCCATGCGCGCTGACGATCGCACGGCGGCGGGGGTGAACTCCCGACCGCCGTAGACGAGCAGCGCCACGAGGACGCGGGGCCTCACGCTCACGAGCGCAGGGCGTTGCGTACGTTCCAGATCTTCGCCGCCCACCGGTAGGCGCCCGAGGAGCGCTGCTCGGCCAGATAGGCGTCATGGGCAGCCATCTCCGCCCGCACCGCCCCGACCGTCGCCTCGGCCTCGGCGTTGACACGGCGGGCCTCCGCCCGCAGCTCGTCGAGCTGCGTCTGCAGCTCCGACACCCGACGGTCCGACTCCACCAGCCGGGCCGTGAGATCGACCACCCGGGCGTTGGCGATCTCGACGTCGATCAGCGCCTGATCCAGGCTCACCGCATCGAGGCGGCGCTCCAGATCGGCCTGGGAGACGCCCACACGGGAGCCGTCGACGGTGGCCAGCGACAGATGCGGAGTGGGCTCGGCGGGCACGGCCGCGAGGCTACGCCACCGGCACCCGCGGACGGGCGAGCACCCGCCGGAACAGGTCCGTCAGCGCCGCCGCATGACGGTCCCAGCGGTGGTGCATGCCGGCCCGGCGGACGGCGTCGACCTGCAGGCGGGCGGCCTGCGGGTCCCGCAGGAACTCCTCGGCCACGGCGACGAGGGACTCCGGGGTCCAGTCCCGGGCCAGGCGCGGGTGGCCTCCGGGGTCCGCCTCCCGGCGACCGGGCCCGGCCAGCTCGGCGAGGGGACCGAACCCCACCGCCACCGTCGGCGTGCCGAACACCGCCGCCTCGAACGGCACCAGCCCGAAGCCCTCCGCCGACGACGGGTACCAGACCAGCGACGCGTGGCGCAGCAGCCAGTTGCGCTCCGGCTCCGACACCTCGGGCAGGGTCACGACCGAGCCGGCGTGCAGCAGGTCGAGGCGCACCGACTCGGCGAGGCGCGTCGTCCCGTAGGGCACGGCGGCCCCGGCCAGCACCAGGCCGAGCCGCAGACCCCGCTCGGCCAGCAACCGGTGCGCGTCCATGGCCAGCTCCCGGTTCTTGTGCCCGTAGTTCGTGCCCAGGCACACGGCGAAGGGCATGGCCGACCAGCCCCGGGCCCGGAGCTCGTCGGGCATCGAGACGGGAACATCAGCGCGCAGATGGTCAGCGCCCAGAGGAACCGGCTCGACGCGGGTCGGGTCCGACACCAGCCCGTGGAGCTTCATCTGGTTGGCGACGTCGTGCGAGATGACCGTGACCGCGTCACTGGCCGCGATCACCCGCTCGATCATGGACCGGTACGCCATCCACTCCCCGCCCGACGGGAAGTAGGAGCCGTTGGCGTAGGCGATGACGTCGAGGATCGAGACCAGGAACCGGGGAGCCACCGAGCGCCAGGGCGCCAGGTCGAACAGCTCGGTGGGCTGGAAGGGCCGGTAGGCGATGTCGACGGGGCCGAACGCGCCGAGGTCGGAACCGACCGGGCGGGCGTCGACCTTGGGCAGGCCGAGCACCGTCGCCGCGTACGCCGGCACCCGGCCGGGCATGGCGACGGCGATCGAACGCACGTCGTCGCGTTCGCCGAGGGCGCGGATGACCTCCCTCGTGGCCACCTGCGTGCCCGTCTCGTTGGGGCCGAAGCAGGAGCCGTCGACGAGGATGCGCAGTCCCTCGGCCTTCACCCGGGCCACCTGGTGGGCGGCGGCGAAGGGCGAGTCCCCGCTCACCCGCTCGGCGTCGAGGAAGCCGATCAGCCAGCGGTGGCGGTGCAGCAGCCAGCCCAGGTCGTCCGCCGTCATCCGGTGGCCCACCGGATGCACCGACGTGTCCGAGCCCCGCAGCACGAACGTGGAGGTGTCCACGACGTCGACGAAGCCTTTGGCCCGCGCCCGGCACGAGAAGTCGGCGACGGCCACGTCGAAGCGGGCCGACGCAGGAGCCTCGAGGCGCCCGACGGCGCCCAGCGCGGCGGACGCCAGCAGCACCACGCACCCCGACGCGACCGGGACCGGGGCGGGCTCGGCGGCCGGGCCGAGCGACCGCAGCCGCCGGGTCAGGGCGACCTCGTCGGTCCCGTCGGGAGCCCGCTCCACGGGCAGGTTCCGGGTGGGGAACGACAGCGTGTCGGCCGCGTTGGACAGGAACGAGACGGAGGCGATGCGCACGTCCTCGTCGAGCCACCGCAGCGCCGTGACCAGGGCGTCGGGC
>JBIKWW010000519.1:0-2512 GCA_044356125.1 Acidimicrobiia bacterium | reverse complement strand
CCCGGGGATCATCGAATCGACGCTCGCCCCGCACCGCGGTCGTGGCCGAGCCGAGCTGGTCTCGCTCGGGCACCAGCTGATGATGAACCTCGGCGCGCTCAGCGCCGGGGTGGACCGCCCGCTCGGCACGGAGGCCGAGTCCCACCGGCTGTACGAGCTCATGATGGTCTTCATCGAGGGCGCGACGATCGCCACCTACCTCGGTGACCGCCGCGAGGTCGAGTGGCGTGTCGCCGACGCGCTGGCCGAGTTCCGCGACGTCTTCTTCGCCCCGTCGGTCGCCCGCCGGCGGGCCCTGATCGCCGAGGTCGACGCCGCCCGCGCCACGGAGGAGTCGCTGCCCCGTGACGTGCTGACGGTGCTGCTGCGCAACCTCGACCGGCTGGAGCTCGCCGATGACGTCGTGCTGCGCGAGACCGCCTTCTTCCTCCTCTCGGGCACGCACACGACGGCCACGAGCTTCGCCCGGACCATGCACCGGCTCTTCGGTCACCTGGCCGATCATCCCGAGCACGCCCCGCTCACGGCCGACGTCGGCTTCGTGCAACGGGTGGTGCACGAGGTGCTGCGCCTGGAGCCGCCGAGCCCGGTCCGTCGACGGCGTGCGGTCGAGCCCACCACCGTCGGCGACGGGATCGCCGTGCCCGAGGGTGCGATCGTGGATCTCGACCTGGTCGCCGCGAACCGGGATCCGGCGGTGTTCGGTCCCGACGCCGACCGCTTCGACCCGTGGCGGGTGACGCCCCCCGACGTCGCGCCGTGGGGATCGAGCTTCGGGACCGGCATGCATGCCTGCATCGGCCAGGACATGGCTTCGGGCACCCTCGCCGCCGACGACGCCGAGCGGGCCGCCCAGCTCTTCGGCGTGGTCCCGGTCGCCGTGCGGGCGGTGTTCGCCATGGGTGCGCGCCCCGACCCCGACGACCCCGCCGAGCTCGATGAGCTGTCGGCCCGCGGCTACTTCCGCCGCTACCCGGTCCTGCTGGGCTGAGCCCGGCGGCTCGCCCGCCGGTTCGGGCCCGAGGCCGTCAGAAGTCGGTGGCGTCGAGCACGACCGTCTGCTCGGTGATCCAGCCGCGCTCGATCACGTAGGTGTCGACGCCGCTGGTGCCGTCGCCCGGGCCGCCCTGCAGCCGCCAGCGCACGGCGACGCGGCCGTCGGGGAGCAGCTCTGGTTCGCTCGGGACGACGACGCCGCCGCCGAGCCGCGGCCCGACCGTCTCGAAGTACGCGGCGATGCGCTCCCGGCCCTCGAACGAGGCACCGGGGCGGTGCAGCACGGCGTCGAGCCGGTAGTCGGCCGACATCCCGGTGAGGTCCTGGGCGACGACGGCGGCAAGGTGGCGCCGCACGACGGTGGCCGCGTCGGGTGCACCCGCGGCAGCGAGCTGCGGGCCGCCGGTCGCCGCCGGGCGTGGCATCAGGCCCATCACCCCCTGGGTGAGCCCGCCGTCCACGTAGACGACCTGGCCGTTGATGTAGGCCGACTGCGGCGACGCGAAGAACGCCACGGCATCCGCGATGTCCTCCGGCCGGGCGAGCCGCCGCAGCGGGATCGCGGCCGACCGGGCGGCGCGCACGGCCGGGTCGTCGTACACGTTGCCCGTCCCCTCCGTCGGGACCAGCCCCGGGCCGACCGCGTTGGCCCGCACCCCGCGAGGACCCCACTCGAGCGCGATCTGGCGGGTGAGCGCGAGCACCGCCGCCTTGCTGGCGGGGTAGATGCCCACGCCGGGAGACACCTGGGTGGCGTTGGTCGACACGATGTTGACGATCGACCCCGACCCCCGCTCGAGCATCGATGCGCCGAAGATCTGCGCGCAGAGCATCGTGCCGATCACGTTGACCTCGAGCACCGCCCGGGCGTCGTCGAGCGTGGTGGTCTCGAGCGGCGAGAAGCGCCAGATCCCCGCGTTGTTCACGAGCACGTCGACGGGACCGATCTCACGTGCCAGGGCGCGGAGGGCGTCGGCGTCGGTGATGTCGCACCCGTGCCACCGCCCGTCCGGGTCGGGTCGCCGGTCGATGCCGACGACGTCGATGCCGTCGGCCCGGAGCCGGTCGGCGATCGCCGCCCCGATGCCCTGTGCTGCGCCGGTGACCACTGCCCGCTGTGCCATGGGGCCTTCTCTAGCCTGGCGCGGTGCCCACGACCTAGCATCCCGCCCGATGCCGCCCGAGGAGATCGTCGACCAGCTCCGTCGCATCGGCATGTCCGGGTACGAGGCCAAGGTGTACGTCGCCATGGTCGCCGCCGGCGAGCCGCTGAACGGCTACGAGCTGGCCAAGCGGTCGGGCGTGCCCCGAAGCACCGTCTACGAGACCATCGCCAAGCTGGTCGCCCGGGGCAGCGCCTTCGAGGTCAACGTCCCCGAGGGCACCGCCTACCTGCCGCTGCCCATCGAGAGCCTGCTCGCCCGCCTGCGCCGCGAGGTCGATGAGTCGATCACCGCGCTGGCCGCGTCGCTGCCGCTCATCGCCGCGCCCCGCGACGCCCATCTCATCCAGCAGG
>JBIKWW010000228.1:0-6073 GCA_044356125.1 Acidimicrobiia bacterium | reverse complement strand
TCAGCCCTTGGGGATCTCCCCCACGACGCCCTTCACGAACACGGTGTTCTTGGACTCGACGGTGGCGTAGTCGGGAACGCCGGCCGGGAACATCTCCGAGCCGTCCTGGGCCATGACCGGGCCCTTGAAGGGGGATCCGTCGGCGCCGGAGATCTCGGTCTTCTTCTCCTCGATCAGCGCCTTGGTGGCGTCATCGACCATGGATCCGAACTTCGACTGCACGAACGGGTTGGCCCCGTCCTTGAAGCCGACCCGGAAGTTGGCGTTGTACTTCGACCCGGTGAAGGCACCGGAGCGGGCGACCGACACGATGTCGGCGTAGAGGTCGGCCCACGCCCACTCCGAGCCGGCGACCCAGCCCTTGGGGGCGAGCTCGGAGGCGTCGGCGTGGTAGCCCACGACCATCTTGCCCGCCTCCTCGGCGGCCTTGGTGATGGTGGCGGTGCAGTCCTGGTGCTGGGTGATGACGTCGACGCCCTGGGCGAAGAGGCTCTTGGCCGCCTCCGCCTGCTTGGCCGGGTCGCACCAGTTGGAGGTGTTGACCACCAGCGTCTCGGCGGCCGGGTTGACCGACTGGGCGCCGAGCTGGAAGGCGTTGATGTTGGCGATCGTCTGGGGGATCGGGAAGGCGTAGACGTAGCCCAGCTTGTTGGTCTTGGTGGCCTTGCCGGCGGCGATGCCGGCGAGGTACACGGGCTCGTAGACGGTCCCGAAGTAGGTCCCCATGTTGGGCAGGATCGCGCCCTGGATGAAGTTGCCCTGCTGGACCACGGCGACCTCGGGGTGGGCCTCGGCCACCTTCGTGGCGGGGTCGAGGTGGCCGTAGGACGTGGCGAAGATGATGGTCGCCCCGTCGGAGATCATCTTCTCCATGACCCGGGTGGCGTTGTCGTCCTCGGGCACGTTCTCGGCGGTGAGGACCTCGATGTCGGGGAACTTCTCCTTGAGGGCCTGGCTGCCCTGGTAGGCGGCCTGGTTGTAGCCGTAGTCGTCCTTGGGCCCGACGAAGATGAATCCGACCTTGGTGGCGCCCTTGCCGGGGCCGTCGCCGGTGGCGGCCGCCTCGGTCACGGGGGTCGTGTCGGCCGGGGCCTCGGTGGCCGGAGCCTCGGTGGCGGGAGTGGTGTCGGGGGCGACGGTCTCGGCGGTGGTCTCGGCGACGGTGGTGTCCGACGAGTCCGACGAGTCCGAGCCGCAGGCGGCCATGAAGAGCGAGACGCTGAGCGCAAGGGCGGGCAGCGCGAAACGGGAGCGCACGGAGATCCTCCGGATCATGAGGGGTTGGTGGATGGGTTGGGTGTCGGTGGTGAGACGGTGTCGGTGGTGAGACGGTGTCGGTGGTGAGACGGTGTCGGTGGTGGGCGGCGGGGCCCGTCAGCCCGAGGGTGCGGCCTCGAAGACCTTGTTGAGACCTTCGGGAAGGTCGTCGCGGCGGCGCCGGCCGAGCACCACCAGCACGGCGAGCGTGGTGAGGTAGGGCACGGCGTCGAGGGCGAACTGGTTGATGCCGTAGCCGCGGGCCTGCAGAGCCGGCGACAGGGCGAGGGCGGCACCGAAGAGGTACGACCCGGCGGCGACCTTGAACGGGTGCCGGGCGGCGAACATCACGACCGCCACGGCGACGAAGCCGCGACCGACCGCCATGTTCTCGAACCACGCCTTCGTGTAGGCGGTGGAGAGGTGCACGCCGCCGATGCCGGCGAGCATGCCGCCGCCGATCACGGCCGCGTACTGGACGGGCAGGACCCGACGCCCGACGGCGACGAGCACCTCGGACCGCTCACCCGAGGCCCGCAGGATCACGCCCCAGCGGCTCCGGGCGATGAGCCACCACAGAGCCGGCACGGCCGCGTAGGAGAGGTACACGAGCGGGTCCTGTCGGAACAGGATCTCGCCGACCCACGGGATGTCCCCGAGCACGGGCACCTCCCACGGCCGGAAGGTGGGGGCCAGCGCTTGCACGTAGGAGACGCCGAAGAGCGACGTCAGTCCGAGCCCGAGGAACAGCACCACCAGGCCGGTGGCGAGCTGGTTCCCGCCCCGGTGCAGCACGACGAAGGCGTGCACGGCGGCGAGGAGGCCGCCGGCGACGGCCCCGGCCAGCACCCCCAGCCATGGATGACCGGTCTCGGCGGCGATGGCGTACCCGGCGAGGGCGCCGGCGAGCATGGATCCCTCGGTACCGAGGTTGACGACGCCGGCCCGCTCCGAGACGGACTCACCCAGGGCCGCGTACAGGATCGACGTCCCGCCCCGGACGCCGCCGGTGAGGACCTCCACGAGCATCGTCATGTCGTCCTCCGGCGGCGGGCGAAGCCGAACACCCCGAGCAGCACGAGCGCCATGAGCACGTTGACGCTGGCCCCGGGCAGCCCGGCGTCGAGCTGGAGGGAGTCGCCGCTGATGACGATGGCGGAGAGCAGGACGCACGAGGCGACCACCCCGATGGGACGGTGACGGGCGAGCCACGAGGCGAGGAAGGCGACGTACCCGTAGCCGACGACGAAGCCCGACCGGAGCTTGAACTCGGCCCCGGCCAGCTGGGCGAAGCCTCCGAGCCCGGCCAGCGCCCCGCCGAAGAACATCGAGCTCACCATCAGGCGCTTCACGTCGAGCCCGGCCCGACGGGCGGCCTCGGCGTTGCCGCCGACGACGCGGAGGCGGAAGCCCCACGCCGTCCACCGGAACACGGCGAAGACGGCAGCCCCGGCGGCAGCGGCGACGAGCAGACCGAGATGGACGCGGGTGTCGGCCCAGATGATCGGCAGCCGTTCCCCCGTCCCGAGAGCGCGGGTGGCGGGCTGGCCTGATCCCTGCCGGTCCTTCCAGCGGTCGTAGATGAGGAAGAACATGATGTCGAGGGCGATGTAGTTGAGCAGGAGCGTCGTGACCGACTCGGCGATGCCGACACCGATGCGCAGGCCGGCGGCGATCGCCGACCAGAGCCCTCCGGCGACCGCTGCAGCAGCGCCCATGATCACGAGCGTGACCGGGCCCGGCAGCGACCCGTCGAGGCCGAGCGAGACCCCCATGGCGGCGACGCCGCCGATGATGAGCTGCCCTTCGCCGCCGACGTTGATCAGACCGGCCCGGGCGGGGATCGCCACGGCGAGCGCGGCGAGCGTGATCGGCGTGGCCCGCACGAGGATGCCGGCGATCTGGCGGGAGTCGCCGAAGGTCGAGGCGATCATGTCTGTGTAGGCGGTCCAGGGATTGACGCCCTTGACGACCATGAGCACCGCGAAGATCGAAAGCGCACTGATCATCGCGGCCAGGATGCGCAGTGGACCGTTGAGGCGGTCGGCGAGCGTGACACCGCCCGGATCGTCGGTGGGGGTGGCCGGCGAGGGCCCGGTCGGCGGCGCCGCGGAGGCGTCGGCGACGACGCTCACGACGGCGCTCCGGCGGCGGCCATGTCCGGGTGCCGTCCGGCGGCCGCGGTGCCGATCATGAGGGCACCGACCTCGTAGCGGTCCGAGCGGCGGGGGTCCACGACACCGGCGATGCGTCCGTCGTGCATCACGGCGATGCGGTCGGCGAGCTCGAACAGCTCGTCGAGGTCCTCGGAGATGAGCAGCACCCCTGCCCCGTTGGCCCGGTGCTCGAGGAGCAGCTCCTGGGTGCGGCGGGTCGTCGCGATGTCCAGGCCCCGGCAGGGGTAGGCGGCGACGACGGCCGACGGCCCCTCCGAGCCGAGGGCCCGCACGAGCATGACGCGCTGGATGTTGCCGCCCGAGAGCCGGTCCATCCGCCGGTGACCGGCGGCGGCACGCAGCTGGGTCCGCTCGTTGCCGTGGTGGAACCGGTGGGCGACCTTGCGCCAGTCGAGACCCCATCCCTTGCGCACGGCCGCCAGGTCGTCGAGGGCCACGTGCTCGAGCACCGACAGGCCCGGCACGACGGCGTCGGTGATCGGGTCCTCGGGCACGCCGACGACGCCCCGCGCCCGGAGCGCGGCCGGATCGGGCCGGTCGATGGCCACGCCCCCGACCTCGACATGGCCGCTGGTCGGACGGCGGAGGCCGAGCGCCACCTCGAACAGGGGGAGCTGGCCGTTGCCGGCGACACCGGCGATGCCGAGCAGCTCGCCGGGGCGGACCTCGAGGTCGACCCCGTCGAGGAGCGCCCCGCGACGGTGCTCGTGGACCGTCACCGACCGCAGCGCCAGGGCGGCGGGCCGGGCGACGTCCGGAGCGGTCCGGGTCGCCGTCACCGGGCTGACGGTGCGCCCGACCATCGCCTCGACGATCTCGTCGTCGCCCATCGACGCCGGCGAAGCGGCGCCCACGACGAGGCGGCCACCGCGCAGCACCGTGAGGCGGTCGGCGATGGCCCGGGACTCCCCCAGCTTGTGGGTGATGACCACGACGGAGAGGCCCTGGCCGCGCAGCGACCGCAGGCCTTCGAACAGGGAGTCCACCTCCTGGGGCGCGAGGACGGAGGTCGGCTCGTCGAGGATCACCAGGCGCGCCCCGGTGAGCAGCACCTTGAGGATCTCGACCCGCTGGCGCTCGCCGATGGAGAGGTCGCGGACCGTGGCCCGCGGATCGACGGCGAGGCCGAACCGCTCGCCCGCCTCGGCGATCGTGCGACCCAGCGCGGTCCGGTCGAGACGGATCCCGGTGAGCGGCAGCGCCAAGGCGATGTTCTCGGTCACCGTGAGAGCGGGGACGAGTCGCAGGTCCTGGAACACCATCCCGATGCCGTGCGTGCGGGCCACGACGGGACTGGACACGACGACCTCCCGGCCGTCGATCACGATGCTCCCGGCGTCGGCCGGGTAGAGGCCGTAGACGACCTTCATGAGCGTGGACTTACCGGCTCCGTTCTCACCCAGCACGGCATGCACCTCGCCGTGCTCGACGCGCAGGTCCACGCCGTCGTTGGCGACGACGTCACCGAAGCGCTTGACGATCCCGGTGGCCTGCAGGAGCGGGTGGCCGACGGGGCTCACGAGCGGCCCCCGGTGGCCATACGGGCGATGGCGACGGCGGCCTGCTGCTCGACCACGGCCATGGAGGCCGACAGGTGGGCCGAGAAGGCCGACTCGGCGGCCAGCACGTCGCCGGTCAGCACCAGCTCGACGATCTCGAGGTGCTCGGTGACGGTGAGCTCGATGCGCTCGGGCAGCAGGAAGTCGTGCATCCGGACGACCCGGATGCGCTCGTTGACCTGCCGGAGCATGTCGGTGGCCGAGCGGTTGCCCGCAGCCAGGGAGAGCGAGACGTGGAAGGACTCGTCGTGGAGCACGAAGTCGGGTGACGGCTCGGGTGGGGTCCCGGCGGCGACGCCCCGGGCGAAGGCGCGCCAGCGCTCCCGCAGCGGTTCCAGGATGGCCGGGTCGTGGCGCCGCCCGGCCCGGCCCGGGCGCTGCAGCGCCTCGAGCTCGAGGGCGGCGCGCAACTCGTAGAGCTCCCGGATGACGGTCGTGTCGGGGACAGCCGGCCGGAAGCCGCCGTCAGGGTGGGGTTCGATGAGGGCCTCGGAGGCGAGGCGCCGCAGGGCCTCCCGCACCGGGGTCCGCGACACCTTCAGGTGCTGGGCCAGACGCGACTCGCTGAGGCGGACGTTGAGAGGGAACTCACCGCGCAGCAGCTGCGTCTTCAGACGGTCGTAGGCGTCGTCGCCGAGACGCACCGCCCCGGAGCCCGCCGAGAACCCCCGGCCCGCCTCCGCCCGGGGCTCCGCATCCAGACCGGTATACATGCCGGTGGACCGTAGGGACCAGCGGTTACCCCGGTTTTTCCCAGCTGTGAACAGCGCGTTTCGCCTGTGTCCGCGCCGACCCACCCAGCGGCCGGGTCCGGCCCGGCCCGGCCGCGGGGTGCTTGGTCCCGGGGCCACCGACGGCGTAGCGTCGGTCAACGGCACCAGCCCGACCGGGAGGTCACCCCATGCACGATCTCGTCATCACCGGCGCGACCGTCGTCGACGGCACCGGCGCACCGCGCTTCACCGCTGACGTGGCGGTCGACGGCGAGCGCATCACCGAGGTCGGCCACGGCGTCGGCGCTGGTCGGCGCACCGTCGACGCCGACGGACTCGTCCTCACGCCTGGGTGGGTCGACATCCA
>JBIKWW010000518.1:0-2523 GCA_044356125.1 Acidimicrobiia bacterium | reverse complement strand
GTCGTGCTCGTAGGTGAGGACGGCAGCGGCCTCGTCGGGGGTCACCCAGCGGATGGCGTCGACCTCGGAGTTGGGCGTGAACACGCCCCCCGTCACCCGCATCCACCAGTAGTGGACGGACTTCGGGCGCCCGTTGCGGTCCTGGTAGGAGATCACGGCGATGGGGTCGCCCACGCTGACGGCGAAGCCGGTCTCCTCCTCCACCTCGCGCACGGCGCAGGCCTCGAGCGTCTCCCCCCGTTCGGTCTTGCCCTTGGGGAAGGTCCAGTCGTCGTAGCGGGGACGGTGCACGAGCAGCACCTCGGGGCCCCCGGCGACGTCGCGCACGGCGACACCACCGGCGGCCAGGACCGTCTTGGTCGCGGGAGCAGCAGCCACGGCCGGTGAAGGTAGTTCGGGCGCCGGCCCCCACCGGCCCTCACCGACCCCTCACCGGCCCTTCAGACCCAGGGGCCCAGCGAGTACAGGGCGGCAGCGACCGCGGTGGCCAGGTTGAGGCTGGAGACGCCGGGCCGCATGGGCAGGGCGACCACCACGGCGGCACGGTCGCGCAGCTCCGCGCTGACCCCGTCGCGCTCGGTGCCGACGGCCAGGACCGCTCCGTGGGGGACCAGTCCGGGGCGCAGGGGGACGCCCGCCGGATCGAGCACCACGAGCGGCCGACCCAGGCCGACGATGTCGTCGGGGCCCTCCAGGCGGGCCACCGGCAGCGCGAAGTGCAGTCCCGCCGAGCCGCTCACGGCGTGGGGGTGCCAGGGATCGGCGGAACCCGTCGTGACCACCCCGGCCGCTCCGGCCGCCGCCGCCACCCGGATGGCGGCACCGAGGTTGCCCGGGTGGCGTGGGCCTTCGAGGGCGACGACCGGCGCCGGCCCCCGGTGCTGGCGCAGGGCGGCGAGCTGCCCGTCAGGGAGCGGCCGGTCCGCCACCCCGAGGACGCCGGTGGGCACGGTCCGGCCGGCCAGCGCAGTGAGCACCTCGGCCGGCAGGAGCAGGGCGTGGTCGCGCAGCCAGTCGGCGACGTCGGGAGCCAGCCGGGCGGCCAGGTCGGCCACGGAGGCGGGATCGTCGACGGCGACCTCGAGCCCCGTCGCAGCGAAGCGCCGGGCGTGCTTGACGGCGTGGAACCCGTCGAGGCGGACGGCGCCGGCCCGCAGCCGACCGGCCAGCCCGGAGGCGTCCGCCGAGGTCAGGAGCGGACCGGGCGGGCCGGGCCGGGGGCGGCAGCGACCGCCGTGGTGGCGGCGTCGGCGGCGTTCGACGGGGTCGCCGGCTCGGCCGCGTCCGTGGGGGTCGACGGGGTCGAGCCGGTCGGTCCGGTCGGTCCGGTCGTCACCGGCGCGAGCGTCGTGCTCGTCGTCGAGGGGGGGACGAGGGGCTCCACCGGCCCGACGGGCACGGTCGGCAGCGGCGGCGGCTCGATCGTCTCGAACAGCGGCAGGAGCGCCTCGGCGACCCGGGTGAGCTCGGCCCGCTGGGTCTCGGCTCCGCTCGCCCCGTTGCGCTCCACGAGCAGGCTGGCCAGGTCCGACATCTGGACGAGCATTCGCGAGGCCGACACCCCGGGACCGGCGAACCACGTGGCCTTGCGCTTGGCGATGGTGACCTCAAGGTCCCCGTCGCTCGTCTGGAAGGCGTTGGCCCGGGCCAGTGGGTAGGCGTCGTAGGGGTACAGGGTGACGACGAAGGTCACCCCGGCGCGCAGGAACGAGCAACGGCTGATCTCGGCGTCGGGGGTGGCCGTGCCACCGGCTCCCAGGACCGACGCCACGGCGTCGCGGGAACGGGCGCACACGTCGGCCCCCGACACCCCGGCGGTGGCGATCGGCACCGGGAAGGGGTCGACGCCTGGCGTGCGGGGCAGGGGCTGGCTGGTGGAGGGTGCGGGCGCCGTCGCCGCCGTGGTGTCGGAGCCGGGCGCCGGGTCCGGCCCGGCGTCGTCGCCGCCGCTGCTCGAGCAGCCGGCCAGGGCGAGGGCCAGGGTGACGCCGAGCGCGCCCCCGACGAGCCGTGCCCGGCGGGTGGCCGGTACCGAGTCTGATCCAGGACGCATCATCAGGATTCCTTCCGCCGGCGCGGCGGGCGCCGCCCGCCCTCGGGGGACCCGGGCAGCGTAGTGCCGACGGCCCCACCCCCGTACGGAAGCCCCGTCCCGGGCCCTGCCACCTGCCCCTCAGAACCTCACGGTTCTTCGGGCCCTGCCACCCGTCCCTCAGAACCCCACGGTTCTTCGGGCTCTGCCACCCGTCCCTCAGAACCTAACGGTTCTTCGGGCTCTGCCACCCGTCCCTCAGAACCTAACGGTTCTTCGGGAATCCGAGATCGACGTGGGAGGTGCGGGGATCGGGCCAGCGGCTGGTGACCACCTTGGACCGGGTGAAGAAGTCCACGCCCTCGGGGCCGTACATGTGGCGGTCGCCGAAGAGCGAGGCCTTCCAGCCGCCGAAGGAGTAGTAGGCGACGGGCACCGGGATCGGCACGTTCACCCCGACCATGCCGATCTCGCAGTCCTGCTGGAACTCC
>JBIKWW010000108.1:0-9274 GCA_044356125.1 Acidimicrobiia bacterium | reverse complement strand
CTACACTTCCGCCTCCATGCGGCAGCGGGCGGGCGGGACGACGCGGTTCGTGGCCCGGACCGATGACGCCGACCGGGTGCTGGCGGCGCTGCAGGCGGGCTCGGCCGCCCTGCTGGGCGAGGCCGGCGTGGGCAAGTCGCGGCTCGCCGCTCATGTGCTGGCCCGGCTGGCCGGGGCCGGCGTGGCCACGGCGCGGGTGCGCGGGGTCGGCGGCGGCCGCAGCGTCGCCCTGCTGGCCCTGCGCCCGCTGATCGGAGAGGTGTCCTCCGCCGGGGCCGTGGCCGCCGTCCACCAGGCCCTGGGGCTCGGCCCCCACCGGCCCGGACCCGGCGATCCCGTGCTGCTCGTCGACGACGCCCCTCTGCTCGACGAGCTCAGCCTGGCCGTGCTCGCCC
The DNA here is from genome assembly GCA_044356125.1 of Acidimicrobiia bacterium. GTDB lineage: Bacteria > Actinomycetota > Acidimicrobiia > Acidimicrobiales > JANYDT01 > JBIKWW01. The sequence continues at coordinate 8,879 of JBIKWW010000108.1, read as the reverse complement.
ACGTGCTCGACGCCGGCCGGGTCCGCCTGCTGCTGACCGTGCGGACGGGCACCGAGCCCACGACCGGGACCCTGGCCGCGCTGCTGCGTGACGACCGCGTCGGGCGCCTCGCGCTGGACACCCTGGGTGACGCCGGGGCGGCCGAGCTGCTCCAGGAGCTGGTCGGGGGCGACGTCGACGGCCGCAGCGCCCGGCGCCTGCTCGACGCCGCCGCCGGCAATCCGCTGGTGCTGACCGAGCTGGTCGACGACGCCATCGGGCGCGGCCGTCTGGTGGAACGCAACGGGATCGTGTCGCTCGCCGGCGGGCTGCGCCCCACCGGCGTCCTGCACGAGCTGGTGGCCCACCGCACGGCGGATCTGCCCCCCGGGGCCAACGCCGCCCTGGAGCTGGTGGCGGTGGGCGGCCCCATGGCGGTCCGGGTCCTGGCCGGGGCCTGCGGCGGCGAGGCGGTGGAGGCGCTGGAGGCGGCGGGGGTCGTCGAGCTCCAGCCGGCCCCGGTGACACCACCCGGGCCCGCCGGACCCACGGGACCCCCCGGACCATCGACCGGGGCATCCGCCGACCCGGCCCCGGCCGGGCTCCGGGCGGGGGGCGGCGGTCTCCGTGATCTCGTCGTGGAGGTGACCCATCCGCTGCACCGGGAGGTCGTGCTGGCCCGCCTCGGCGTCAGCGGGCGCCACCGCGTCCTGGGGCGCCTCGTCGAACTGGCCGAACGCGACCCCGACGCGTTGGGCGGGCCCGACGCCGCTCTACGCGTCGCCGTCTGGCGCCTGGAGGCCGGTGCCACCCTCGAGCCGGAAGCCGCCCTGGCGGCGGCCAAGCGGGCTTCGGCCCTTCAGGATCCCCGGCTCGCAGCCGACCTGGCCCTGCGGTCCTACCGGACGGCGCCCAGCGTCGACGCCGCCGTGGTGGCGTGCTGGTGCCTGTCGACGCTGGGGCGCTCGGGTGAGGCCGAGGTGCTGGCCGCCGACGCCCTGGACCGCCTGCGCGACCCTGCCGCCCGGGCCGCGTTCACCATGCGACTGGCCGAGCTGCGCTGGTGGTGGCACCAGGACCGGGCGGGCGCCCGGCGCCTCCTCGACGAGGGGGCGGCTCAGCTCGACGGTTCGGACTGGGCTCCCCTGCTGCTGGCCCAGCACGCCGTCTTCGACGCCCTCGACGGCCAGGCCATGGCGGCCTGGGAGCGGGGCCGGCCGTGGCTCGACCACCGCATCGTCTGGGTCCGGCGCACGGCGGCGATCGGGGCCACCTTCGGCGCCGCGCTGGCCGACCGCATCGACGACGCCGACCGCATCGCCGACCGGGCCATCGCCGACGCCTTCACCGACCCCGACGGGCAGCTCTCCGGCGACCCCGGCGTGCATGTCGTGTCCAAGCTCTTCGCCGCCATGCACGGACCCGACGCGGCCGCCACGCTGGCCCTGGCCGAGGCCATGTACGACCTGGCCGCCGGCTCGGCCGCCCCCCAGGCGCGGGGTTGGGCGTCGCTCATGCGGTCGATGGCCCTCACCGCCGTTGGACGCCCCCTGGCCGCCGCCCGGTTCGCCCGGGAGGCCGAGTTGGTGTGGATCGACGCCGAGGCGCCGGGGATCGCCCGCTGGTGCGTGACCGCACTGGCCATGGCCCATCTGAGCTGCGGCGATGCCACGGCCGCCGAGGAGGCGGCGGGGCGGATGGCCACCTACGACGGCACCGGGTTCGCCCTCAACGCTCCCTTCGAGGACCGGGTGTCGGCGGGGCTGCTGGCCGCCCGGGGACGGCCCCGGGAGGCCGGCGCGGTGCTGCTCGAGGCCGCCCGGCGGGCGTCGGCCCGGGGGGATCTGGTGCACACCGCGGACTGCCTGCACGACATGGTCCGGCTGGGCACCGGCACCGACCCGGCGGCGGTGCTGGGCCTGCTCGGTGACGCCGCCGGGCCGACGGTGTCGGTCCAGCGCCACCTGCTGGTCGCCGCCGGGGCCGACGACCCCGCCGGGTGCGAGGCCGCCGCCGACGCGTTCGCCGCCCAGGGTCGGTTCCTGTTCGCAGCGGAGGCCTGGGCCCTGGCCGCCGAGGCCCACCGCCGCCGCCAGAACCGCGCCGACGCCGCCCGCTGCGCATCGTCCCTGGCCGCCGCCGCCCGGGCGTGCGAGGGCGCCCGCACCCCCCTGCTCACCGGGCCCACCCCTCACGACCGTCTGTCGGGCCGCGAGCGCGAGATCGCCACCCTGGCCGCCGAGGGCCTCTCCAACCGCGACATCGCCACCCGCCTGGTGGTGTCGGAGCGGACCGTGGAGAGCCACCTCTACCGGGTCTTCGCCAAGCTGGGCATCGCCTCGCGGGGCGAACTGGCCGCCCACCTGGGCTCCTGAGCAGGCGGGCACCGGCGATTCAGTACCGCCGACGCGCTGTTTGCGAGTCGGCCACGGATGCGGACCGGCCGGGTGGGGGCCGATGGTGTCGGGGTGACCGCGTCCGACGACGTGCTGCGCCGCATGGCCGACGACGCCGAGTTCGCCCGCTGCGTGGAGCGGTGCCCGGACGAGGCGCTCGCCGACCTCGACCTCGCCCCCGGCGAGGTCGAGCGCATCCGCCGCGTGATCGCCGCGGTCCACCGTTCCGACCCGTCCGGGAGCACCCCATGAACCGTTCCGTCCGATCCTCCCGGCTTCCCCGGGCCACCCTCGTCGCCGGCCTGCTCGCCGCCCTCTTCGCCGGTTCCGCCGCCGCCGTCGCCGCCCCGGCGCGGGCCCGGGCCGGGGCGGCCTGCACCGCCGCTCAGGAGGGCACCCGCGTCGATGCTCCGCCGCCCGCTCTGCTGTGCTCCCGCATGGTGCTGCGCAGCAGCCGCCGGACCGTGTGGCGGTGGCTGCCGTTGGCCGCCGGCGAGACCCGCCCCTCGGCCGCCACCGTCGCCCGCTACGGCGGCGTGGCGGCGCCCGCTCCCACGACTCCCGCACCAGCCGGTGCCGCCCCCACCACCAGTGCGGGGAGCATCCCGGCGACAGCCGGCGCAGCGCCGGGAGGGCGGTGCGTGGAGGGCGTCTGGACGCTCTCGGCGCCCGATCTCAACGCCTACCTCGAGCAGGCCTCCGGCGTCCCCGGCAACTTCGAGGACGGCAGCCGCCTCACGATCACGCTGCGCAACGGGACCTTCACCGGGTCGGGCCAGCTCAAGGCCAGCGATCCCACCGGCGTGGTGTCGGGCTCGGCCCGACCGGTCAACGCCGGGCGCTACACCGACGACGGCACCATCCTCTCCTTCCCCGACACGGCCACGATCGTGGTGATCGAACTGATGGTGGCGGGCAACCCGGTCAACCCCCCGAGCTTCGCTGCGACCGGGGGCCTCAGCGTGCGGTACACCTGCACGGCCGCCACGCTCAGCTACACCAACGACCTCCCCGGTGGGCGGCGGGCCACGGTGGTCTGGCGCCGGGCCTGAGGCCGGGGCCGGCGGAACACCCGGGCCGGAGACGGCCTCAGGCCAGGAGCCGGGCCACGGTCAGGGTCCGCCCGGCCAGCTCGTCGAAGCGGACCACCGGATGGCGGGCCAGGTACGTGTCGCAGCGCCCGTCCAGCGGCGCCGACCAGTCCCTGGCGACCGGGTGGCGGATCCCGCACACCGTCCCCACCAGCCCGGCGTTGCAGTCCACGTCGAGCCCGCAGCGGGCCAGCTCGGCCAGTGCCGGCGTCATGCGGTCACCGTGGAACCACAGTGCCACGGTGACGGCGGCGGCGTTGGGGAAGGTGTGCACCCAGCCGAAGCGGATCAGCTCGGCGTCGAGCACCGCCCACGCCGCCGACGCGTCCTCGGCCGTGGCGCAGACCCGCAGGGACCGGTCGAGCACCCGACGGGTCCGGCCGGCCGGGACCAGGGCCGCCGCCCGGTGGAGCACCTCGCGGACGCTGAGGTCGGCGAAGCTCAGCGCGCAGATCATCGCCGACCACATGGCGCCGGCGGCGCCGTCGGCGTCGTGGCTGACGGACGCGTCGAGCGCCGCCCAGTGACGGGCCGTGAGCGGCCGACCGGGAGCGAGCAGCCCGAAGACCATGCCCCGCATCTGGGCCCCGATCCAGTCGGAGAACGGATTGGCCCACACCCCGCTGCGAGGGGCTTCGATCCCGGCCCGCAGGTTGTCGAGGGCGACCCACTCGGCCGACCAGCCGAACGGCACGCCCTGGCGCCAGGCCTCGCCCACATGGCGGGCCGTCGTGCCCCGGCCATGCTCCTCCAGGGCGTCGAGGGCCACGATCTCGTAGACGATGTCGTCGTTGAGGGTGTCGGGCCACCCCGGATAGCCGTCGAGGACGGGCCCGTACACCTCGGCGATGGCCCGACCCGTGCACCCCTCCAGCGGGGTCCCGAACGCCGCGCCCGCCACCTGGCCGACCCACCCGTCATGCACGGCGTCGTCCACCGACCGCCGGGCGGGGAGGGCCTCCTCGGCCTCGGGTCGGGGCGGCACGGCCACCGCCGGGGAGCTCACGGCGGACAGCAGCCGCGACCGGAACTCGGCGTCGAGGGCGAGGAGGGCGTCGTCGTCACCATCGGCGCGCCGGGCCAGGCCGGGGACGAGCAGGGCTTCGGCGGCGGCGACGTCGAAGCCCCGTTCGGCGCACGAGGCGACCGCCGCCGGCCACATGGCGTCCCACGCCCCCGAGCCCGGCACCGCCGCCCCCCAGGCGTCGAGGCGCATGCGGCGGTCGTCGATGCCGGTGAAGTCATCGCGCGACCACCGCTGGGGATGGACCCGCCGATCCACCGGGCGGGCGGCCTCCAGCAGCTCACGGGCGATGCGCCAGGCAGCGCCCGGGGAAGGCGACGCGGCGGTGCCCCGGCCCCGATCCGGCGGCGGGCCCGGCGGGCGGCGACGTAGAGGGCGACGAGGGTGGCCAGGTAGGGGAACATCGATGACAGCTGACTGGGCACGTCGTAGCCCTGGGCGAAGAGCCCGGCGGCGTCGGCGAAGCCGAACACGGCGGCCGCGGCCACGATCACCCCGGGCCGGCCGGAGGCCAGGATCACGGCCACGAGCGCGATCCAGCCCTTGCCGTTGGACATGTTCTCGCCGAACCCGCGGCCGAACCCGATGCTGAGCCAGGCCCCGCCCAGCCCGCACAGCACCCCGCACCACAGCACCGACAGGGCCCGGATGCGGGCCGTCGACACGCCGCTGGCGTCGAGGCTGGCGGGGTTGGCGCCGGCGGCGCGCAGGCGCAGGCCGAAGCGTGTCCGGACGAGCACGACGGCCACTGCGCCGGCCGCCGCCAGGGCCAGGGCGTCGAGGAGGTTGAGGTCGCCGCGGACCAGGGCGCCCAGGCCGGGGACCTCCCGCAGCCCGGGGATCCGGATGGCGGGCACCTGGGCGAGATCGGGCGGGTTGTACGAACCGCGCCGGTAGACCTTGCGCAGCAGGAACGTGGTGCCCCCCACGGCGGCCAGGTTCAAGGCGATGCCGGTCACGAACTCGTCGGTGCCGAGCACCACCACGAACAACACGTAGACGGCGGCGAGGACCGCCGCCCCGGCCATCCCGCCGAGCAGACCGGCCATCCACGAGCCGGTCCCGTCGGCGGCCATCATGGCCCCCAGGGCGCCGGTGAGCAGCATGCCCTCCATGGCGATGTTGAAGATCCCGGCGTGCCAGGTGAGCGCTCCGCCCAGGGCGGCCAGCAGCACCGGCGTCATGCCGCTCACCGTGCCCGGGGCCAGCCCCTGGAGACGGTCGCCGAGGGCGGCCAGGATCATCAGCGCGCCGATCATCCGGCGGAGCCCCCCGGCGTGCCCCTCCACATCCCCCTCGATGTGGGGTCCGTGGGGGTCGCGGTCATCAGCGCACTGATCATCAGGCTCGGGACGGACCGGCCGCGGCGGCGAGCAGGGCGTCGATCCGGGCGGCCGTGGGCGAGGACGTCTGGGCCCCCACGGCGGTGCACGCCAGCGCACCGGCGGCGTTGCCCCGGCGCACGGCCGCGGCGGTGCCGAGCCCGGCGGCCAGCGCAGCGGCGAACGCCCCGCAGAACGCATCGCCGGCTCCCGTGGTGTCGACGACCTCGACGCGGTGCGGCGGCACCGACCCGCCGCTCCAGCGGACCCCGAGGGATCCCAGCGTCGTCACGACCTCGGCCACGGCCCCGAGGGAGTCGCCCAGGGCGGCCCGCTCCACCTCGTTGCACACCACGACGTCGGTGAGGGCGAGCAGCCCGGCCGGCAGCGCCTGGGCGGGGGCGGGGTTCAGGACGGTCCGCACCCCGGCGGCCCGGGCGGCGGCGAAGGCCGCCTCCACGACCGGCAGCGGCACCTCGAGCTGGGCCAGCAGCACGGCGGCGCCGTCGAGCACGCCCCCGGCCACGGCGTCGCCCACGTGCTCGACCCGGAGCTTGGCATTGGCCCCCGGCACCACCACGATGCTGTTCTCGCCGTCGTCGGCGACGGTGATGAGGGCCACCCCGGTGGGGTCGTGTCGGCAGACCCCGACGGGCCCGACGTCGACCCCGGCGGCCTCGAGCTGCGCCCGCTGGACGGCCCCGAAGTCGTCGCCGCCGACCCGGGCGACGAGGACGGTGTCGGCTCCCGCCCGGGCGGCGGACACCGCCTGGTTGGCCCCCTTGCCCCCGGGGAGGACCTCGAAGGCCGATCCCAGCACGGTCTCGCCCGGGCGGGGCAGGCGCGGGGCCCGGCACACGAGATCCACGTTGACGCTGCCCACGACCACGACCCGGCCCATGGCCGCACCCTACCGACACCGCCGCCGCGGCCGGGCATGCGGGCCCGACCGGAGCGGGCGAGACTGCGGGTCATGACCCGCCCCGCGACCGACGACCTCGCCCGCCTCCTCGCCGAGCGCGAGATCCGCCGGGTGCTGCTGACCTACTGCCGCGGCATCGACCGCTGCGACGCCGACCTCGTGGCCTCGGTGTACCACCCCGACGCCACCGACGACCACGGCAGCTTCCGGGGCCCGGGCGTCGAGTTCGCCCGGGTGGCGACGACGGTGCTGCGCGAGCGGACCCTGGCCACCACCCACGTCATCGGCGACACCCTGTTCAGCTGGCGGGCCGACGACACCGTCCTGGCCGAGACCCCCGTCCTGGCCGTCCACCGGTGCCGCGACGTCGACGGCGAGTTCCTGGAGCGCTTCGGCGGCCGGTACGTCGACCGGATGGAGCACCGTGACGGCCGCTGGGCGATCGCCGACCGCGTCTGCATCCGGGAGTGGGACGCCAAGGAGCGGGTGACCCCGGCGTTCCCGCCGGGCCGCTTCAGCGAGGGCCGCCGCGACCGCACCGACCCCGCCTACGGCTGAGCCCCCGCCCGGGGCCGTCCCCGGGCCGAACCCCGCTCCGGCGCCGGCCCGGTCAGGCGGCCGGGCCGACGACCGGCGGCGGCTGGTAGCCGCCCACGAGCTCGGTGATGGCCCCGCCCACGGCGATGGCCCGGCGGTCGTGCAGGTAGGGGGCGACGACCTGCATGCCGACCGGGAGGCCCTCGACCGTGCGACCCACCGGGACCGACGTCGAGGGCAGGTACACCGAGCCGATCAGCGCCGGCCAGGCGCCCAGCAGCACGTACGGATGCGACGCCGCGCCGTAGTGCAGGCGGCGGTCGCGCAGGGGCAACGAGTGGTCGTGGGGGATCGCCGCGGTCACCGCGACCGGGCACAGCAGCACGTCGACGTGCTCGAAGTAGGCGGCCCAGGCCTGGCGCCGCCGCGCCCGGGTGCGGTCGGCCCGGAGCCAGTGGGTGTGGCCGACGCCGGGATCGTCGCCGTCGAGGGAGGCGGCCGCGGCGATGAGCCGCATCCCCCCGAGCCAGGCGTCGGTGGGGTCGAGATCGGGGCGGCGGCGCTCGTCGAGGACGGCACCGGCCGACGCCAGCGCCGGGACCACCTCACCCAGGACCTGGAGCATGAGCGGGTCCTGGGCCAGCGACGGTTCGTCGAACCACACCCCGATCCGCAGGCCGCGCAGGCCCTCGGGCCCCGCCGGGCGGTCGTGGTCGGGCAGGTCGAGCCGCCACGCCGGGGCGCGGTCGGGGGTGGGGCCGGCGATGACGTCGAGCAGCAGGCGCAGATCGGCCGCCGACCGGGCAATGGGACCGAAGGTGTTGACGTCGCTCTCGGTCAGGCCGCCGAGCGGCTCGTCGAGGTAGCCCAGGGTGGGGATGACCCCGAAGCTGGGCTTGTGGCCGTAGACGCCGCAGAACGCCGACGGGACCCGCACCGAGCCGCCGATGTCGGTGCCGATCTCGAAGCTCGTCATGCCCGTCGCCACGGCGGCGGCCGCCCCGCCCGAGGATCCGCCGGGGATGCGGGCCGGGTCCCACGGGTTGGTCGTGGTCCCGAACATGTCGTTGAAGGCCTGCCAGTCGGCCGACCACTCGGGCAGGTTCGTCTTGCCGAACACCACGGCCCCGGCCCGGCGCAGGGCGGTCACGACCGGCGCATCGGCCGCCGGGACGTGGTCGCGCAGGCGGGTCGACCCACCCGTCGAGCGGATCCCGGCCGTCTCGATGGCGTCCTTGATCGTGACCGCCAGGCCGTGCAGCGGGCCGAGCGGCGCACCCCGGGCGGCCCGGTCGTCGGCCAGTCGGGCCTCCTCGAAGGCCCGGTCGGCGGCCAGGGTGCAGACGGCGTTGACGGTCGGGTTGAGGGCCTCGATGCGGCGCAGCTGGGCCTCGAGCAGTTCCCGGCTCGACAGCTCACGCCGGGCGATCGCGGCCGCCTGATCGGTGGCGGTCCACAGTGTCGGATCCGGTGGGCGACGGGCGTCCATGCCCGGACCGTACCCCGGCCCATGGTCCGGCGTCCGGCCGGGTCCGGGGCGCCCGCCCCGGGAGTCGGCTCAGTCGTCGAGCTTGAGGGCGGAGATGAAGGCCTCCTGGGGGACTTCCA
>JBIKWW010000517.1:0-2532 GCA_044356125.1 Acidimicrobiia bacterium | reverse complement strand
CACGCCCTGCAGCGCCTCGAGGTCACCGAGCTTGACGGCCTCCCCGGAGGCCCCGGCCCCGGCCTCCCCGGAGGTGTCGGCATCGTCGCTGCGGACGCCCATGAGGGCCAGGAAGGCGGTGATCACCCGCCGCGCCTCGTCCACCGGCCTGCCCTTCACGGCGACGGTCATCATCGAGGCCGACGACTGGCTGATCGAGCAGCCGTGCCCGCTGACCTTCACGTCGGCCACCCGGGCGTCGGGCCCTTCGCCCTCGACCACGAGAAAGACCGAGATCTCGTCGCCGCAGGTCGGGTTCTTCCCCTCGGCCCGGTGCGCCGGCGGCGTGGGCAGCTCGCCGCGGTTCCTCGGGCTCTTGTAGTGGTCCAGGATGATCTCCCGGTACAGGTCCTCGAGTCCGGCCATGGCGGTCAGGTTAGAGCGGGCGGATCAGCCGAAGATGTCGGTGGCGGTGTCGAGGGCGTCGGCCAGGGCGTCGATGTCCTCGGTGCCGTTGTAGACGTAGAAGCTGGCCCTCGTGGTCGCCCCCACGCCGAGGGATCGGTGCAGCGGCTTGGCGCAGTGGTGGCCGGCCCGCACGCACACGTTGCGCTCGTCGAGGATCTGGCTGATGTCGTGGGGGTGGATGCCGCGGAAGCCGAAGGCCAGCGTGGCGCCCCGCAGCTCGACGTTGCTCGGGCCGAGGATGTGGATGTCGTCGCCGAAGCGCTCGTTGAGCGAGTCGAGCGCGTAGCGCGTGAGCTCCATCTCGTGGCGGCGCACGGCGGGCATGCCGAGGCCCTCGAGCCAGTCGATCGCCGCGTGGAGGCCGACGGCCTCGACGATGGGCGGGGTGCCCGCCTCGAACTTGTGGGGGACGGGGGCGACGTCGAAGCCGTCGAGCCGGACCTCGTCGATCATGGATCCACCGCCGAGGAACGGAGGCATCTCCTGGAGGATCGATTCGCGGCCCCACAGCACGCCGATCCCCGTGGGGCCGCACAGCTTGTGGGAGGAGAAGGCGACGAAGTCGGCGCCCCAGGCCTGCACGTCGGTCACGTTGTGGGGCACGTACTGGCAGGCGTCGACGATCGTCATGGCGCCGACGGCGCGGGCCGCCTGCACCATCTGGCGAACCGGCGTGAGGGTGCCGAGCACGTTGGACTGCGCCGTGATGGACAGGACCCGGGCGCCGTCGAGCAGCTCGTCGAGGTTGGACAGGTCGAGCTGGCCGTCCTCGGTGAGACCGAGCCAGCGCAGCTCGATGCCGCGCTCCTGGGCCAGCATCTGCCACGGGACGATGTTGGCGTGGTGCTCCATCAGGCTGATGACGACGCGATCCCCGGCGCGCAGGTTGGCCCGGCCCCAGGCCTGGATGACGAGGTTGAGGGCCTCGGTGGCGTTCTTGGTGAAGATCACGCCGTTCGGTGAGGGCGCGTTGATGAAGCGGGCCACGGCGGCCCGGGCGCCCTCGTAGGCCTCGGTGGCTCCGACGGCCAGGCGGTACGAGGAGCGGCCGATCGGCGCGTAGGCCGTCTCCATGAACCGGGTCATGGCATCGATCACGGCCCGGGGCTTCTGGGCCGAGTTGGCGGAGTCGGCGTAGACGATGCGCCGGCCGTCGATGCGCTGGTCGAAGATCGGGAACTGGGCGGCGATGGCCCGGGTGTCGAGCACCGGGGTGAGGGGATCGTTCACGACGGCTGCCCCGGCTCCCCGGCCCCCGGAGCCTCCCGCCAGGCCTCGTAGCCCTCGGACTCGAGGCGCCGGGCCAGCTCCGGCCCGCCCGACTCGACGATCCGGCCGCCCACCATGATGTGGACGCGGTCGGGGGTGAGGTGGTCGAGCAGGCGCTGGTAGTGGGTGATGAGCAGCACACCGAGCTGGGGTCGGGCCTGGCGCACGGTCTGCACGCCCCGGGCCACGACCTTGAGGGCGTCGATGTCGAGCCCCGAGTCGGTCTCGTCGAGCACGGCGAAGTCGGGTTCCAGGATCGCCATCTGGAGGATCTCGTTGCGCTTCTTCTCGCCGCCGGAGAAGCCCTCGTTGAGGTAGCGGCCGGCGAAGGACGGGTCGAGCCCGAGCTTGCCGAGCCACTCCATGATCGACAGCCGCAGCTCGAGCACCGACAGGTCGATGCCCTTGCGGGCGCTCAGCGCCTGGCGCAGGAAGTTGACCACCGTGACCCCGGCGACCTCCTCGGGGTACTGGAAGGCCAGGAACAGCCCGGCCTTGGCCCGCACGTCGGTCTCCCAGTCGGTGACGTCCTCGCCGTGGAACCAGATGCGCCCGCCCGTCACCTCGTAGGCCTCGTTGCCGAGGATGGCGTTGGCCAGCGTGGACTTGCCCGATCCGTTCGGGCCCATGATGGCGTGCACCTCCCCGGCCCCGACCTCGATGGACAGGCCCCGCAGGATCTCGGGCAGCTCGCCGCCGGTCTCGGTGGCGGCCGGGCGCACGTGGAGATCGTCGATGCGGAACAGGGGGGCGGACGTGGCGGAATGGGGGGCGCTCACGGCCTTCAGTCTACCGGCGCCGCACCCTTTCCACTAC
>JBIKWW010000107.1:0-9278 GCA_044356125.1 Acidimicrobiia bacterium | reverse complement strand
CGCCTCCTCGATCGCCGCCTGGTCCCGCTCCTGCCTGGTGAACGTCGCCCGGTAGCGGTTCTCGACGTAGCGGGCACTCCCCTCGGCGAGGTACTGGAACGCCGCTGCGCTGTCGTCGGAACGGTCGTCGAGCTGGGGCCGGTCGAGCCCGAAGTGCTGGTCGTCGAGCGCGTGGGTGAGCTCGTGGACGATGATCGCCCGGGCCGCCGGGCCGATGTCACCGGACCGGATGACGAGGTCGCCCGTACGGACGTCGTAGAAGCCGCCGACGGCCCCGGCGAAGAAGGTGTCGAGCAGCGTCCGGGGATCACCGGGGCCCTTGACCATGCCCATCGCCCGCAGCAGGGCGGAGAAGGCCGCCAGGTCCCGCTCGAAGTGGGGATCGCTGCGCCTGGTGGTGTCGAGCCGCTTGAGGAACGCGGACTCCCCGAGCACCTGGACCCGGGGCCGGGAGCGGAACCGCAGGCCCCGCTCCTTCTCGACGAAGGCGATGGCGTCCTCGACCACCTGGTCGCTCGTGACGGCGGCCTTCCTGGTGGCCGAGCCGCCCTGTGGCCCGGGGCCGGCCACGAAGCTGAGGCCCACCACCACGAGGACACCACACGTGCGCGCCCGGCGAGTCATGCGGCGCACCGTAACCTCCCCTGTATGGGCGCCTGATGAGTGCGCGGCGTTCACCGATCACGGTGAACGATGCCCGGCCCCGCCGGGACCACGTTCACCAGCCCGGCCGGGCCAGGCCCAATGCCCGGACCACCACCCACATGCCGGCGTCGTCGCCCAGGCTCATGATCGACTCCGGATGGAACTGCACGGCGGCGACCGGCAGGGTTCGGTGCTCGACGGCCATGATGATCCCGTCATCGCTACGCGCGCTGACGATCAGCTCGGCCGGCAGCGTGGCGTCCACGGCGTGGAGCGAGTGGTAGCGGCCGGCCGTGAACGGCACCATGCCCGCCAGGAGGCGACCCTCGCCCGTGGGGTGGATGACCGACGGCTTGCCGTGCATCGGGATCTCGAGCACGCCGAGCGTGCCGCCGAAGTGCTCCACGATCCCCTGCAGCCCCAGGCACACGCCGAACACCGGGATGCCGCGCTCGACGCAGGCGGCGACCGTCGCCGGCACGCCGAAGTCCTCGGGGCGCCCCGGCCCCGGCGAGAGCACCACGAGATCGGGGGCGAGCTCGGCGATGGCGGCGGGATCGAACCCGGCCCGCCAGGTCGTCACCTCGGCCCCGAGCGCCCGCACGTACATGGCGAGGGTGTGGACGAACGAGTCCTGATGGTCCACGAGCAGCACCCGCAGACCGGCTCCCGCCAGCTCCTCGCCGGCCGGGACGCCAGGGAGCCGGACCGGAGCCGGCGGAGGCTCGGCCACGTCGCGGCGCCGGGCCGGCACCGTCGAGCGGACGGCGTCGAGGAAGGCCGACGCCTTCAGCTCGGTCTCCCGCTCCTCGGCGTCGGGATCGGAGTCGAACAGCAAGGTGGCGCCCACCCGCACCCGGGCGACGCCGTCCTTGACCCGGATGGTCCGCAGGGTCAGGCCCGTGTTCATGCGGCCGTCGAAGCCGATCATGCCGACCGCACCCCCGTACCACGCCCGGGGCGTGCGCTCGTGGTCCTCGATCCACTGCATGGCCCACGCCTTGGGCGCCCCCGTCACGGTGACGGCCCAGGTGTGGGAGAGGAAGGCGTCGAGCGCGTCGAAGCCCTCGCGCAGGTGCCCCTCCACATGGTCGACGGTGTGGATCAGGCGGCTGTACAGCTCGATCTGACGGCGGCCGAGCACCTTGACCGATCCGGGGACGCAGATGCGGCTCTTGTCGTTGCGGTCGACGTCGGTGCACATGGTGAGCTCGCTCTCGTCCTTGTCGGAGTTGAGCAGGGCCAGGATCTGGGCGGCATCGGAGATGGGGTCGTTGCCCCGGGCGATCGTCCCCGAGATGGGGCACGTCTCCACGCGGGTCCCCTCGACGCGGACGTACATCTCCGGGGACGCACCCACCAGCCACTCCTCGGAGCCGAGGTTGATGAGGAAGCCGAAGGGAGCGGGGTTGCGCTCCCGCAGGCGCCGGAACAGCTCGCTGGGCGGGTGGGGGCAGGGCTCGGTGAACTCCTGGCCGGGCACCACCTCGAAGAGGTCGCCGCGGACGAAGGCCTCCTTCGCCTGGCGGACCACCTCGGCGTAGCCGTGCGGCTCGTGGTCGGACCCGGCGACGGCCCCCGGCGACGGCACGTACCCGGCGCGGACGCCGGTCCGTGGGTGGTCGGCGGTCGAGCGTCCGTCGAGCTCGATGTCGTAGAAGCGGGCCTCGGCGTGCTCACGGCGGTGGTCGACGACGAGCAGCTCGTCGGGCAGGTACAGGACCATGTCGCGCTGGTCGTCGGGCCTCGGCAGGCTCAGGCGCAGCGGCTCGAACTGCTGGGCCAGGTCGTAGCCGAAGGCACCGTAGAGGCCGAAGTGGGGATCCTCCCCGGAACGGAACAGATCGATCAGCGCGCGTACGACGCTGAACACCGACGCCTGACGGCTGCGCTCCTCCTCGGCGAAGCGGTGGGGCGGCTCGGCGACGTCGACGGTCAGCGCCCCGGAGGTCGTGACGATGGAGGCCACGTGCGGATGGGAGCGCAGCACGGCGTCGACGGCCGGCAGCACGAGCTCGCCCCGGGGCCCCGGTGCCTCGACGATCACCCGACGGGCCCGGCTGGTGATGACGAGCATCGGGTCCACGAACCCGAGGTCCCATCGCGTGTAGCGGCCCGGCACCTCGTAGGACGACGACAGCAGCACACCACGGCTCCCGTCGAGGCGGTCGATGAGGGACTCGACGGCCGGCTCGGCGTCGACGACCGTCAGGCGACGGCGCACGACGAGCCCGCCGGCGGTTCGGTAGGAGTCAGCGGCGGTGGGGCTCGGGCTCATGGGGCTCCGCGGGGAGGACGGGGACGGGAACTCCGGGGAGCGGGACGCTGCTCATCGCAGCACGGCCGCCCCTCGGGGCGGCCGGCACGGTGTCGATCAGCTCGTGCGGCAGCCCGGGGACTGCCACCACCACTGCTGTTCGACGCCGCAGACGATCACGCCCGGCAGTGTAGGACGCGGACCGGGCCGGGGTCGACGGGCCGGGGTCGACGGGCCGGGGGCGACGGGCCGGGGTCGACGGGCCGGGGGCGACGGGCCGGGGTCGACGGGCCGGTTCAGAGGCGCGACAGGGCGTGGAGGACGTCGTCGGCCAGCTCGGGCACGCAGACGAGGAAGCCCTGGACCCAGGGGTCCCGCTTGTTCCAGGTCAGCGGGCGGCCGTCGACGTCGCTCACGTGCAGCCCGGCGGCCGCGGCGACGGCGGCCGGGGCGGCGGCGTCCCACTCCCACAGGCCGTCGTTGTGCAGGTAGACCTCGGCCTCACCGTGGAGCACGGCCATGGCCTTGGCCCCGGCCGAGCCGAGGCGCACGAGGTCGCCCCCGATGGCGTGCAGCACCTCACCCGCCCCCCACGGGGAGCGGCTGCGGGAGACGACCAGCCGGGGGCGGTCGGGCCGCTGCACGGCGATCTCCGCCGCTCCGGTGTGGGGGGTTCGACCCTCGTCGGGCAGGGCCACGGCGGCGGCGGTCAGGCCCTTGCCCCGCTCCCACAGGGCGATGTGGACGGCCCAGTCGGGCCGCGGGGGCTCCCGGAACTCCTTGGTGCCGTCCAGCGGATCGACGATCCAGACGCGGTCGGCGTCGAGCCGCCGGGCGTTGTCGGGGGACTCCTCCGAGAGGATCGCGTCGCCGGGCCTCGCGTCCATCAGCGCGCTGATGATCAGGTCGTTGGCCTGGGCGTCGCCCATGTCGCCCAGCGCCCAGCCCCGGAGGTGGTGGTGATCGGCGCGCAGTGCCCGCAGCAGCTCCCCCGCCTCGGTCGCCACGCGCTGCGCCAGGAGCTCGTCGGCGGTGGCGGCGGGGCGGACGGGCACGGTGCCAGACCCTACCAACCAGCGCGCCACCGACATCCGGGACGCGCCCATCGGCAAGCGTGAGTTCACCGGCTCTCCGGACGCCACCGGCCCGACCACGACCAGGGCCGACCGAGACCAGGGCCGACCACGACCAGGGCCGACCACGACCAGGGCCGACCGAGACCAGGGCCGGCTGACGCCCCGGGCTGCGCCGCGCGAGCCTGGGCCGCTCATGGACCTGTTCCTCATCCGGCACACCCCCGTGGAGGTCGCACCCGGGGTCTGCTACGGCTCCACCGACGTCGCCTGCCGCGCCGCCTTCCCCGAGGACGCCCGCCGCACGGCCGCCGTGCTCGACCAGCTCTGCCCCGACCGCATCGACCACTGGATCACCAGCCCGGCCCGGCGCTGCCGGGACCTGACCGGGCACCTGCTCGAGCACCGGGCCGGTGCCGGGCAGACGGCCGAGATCGACCAGCGGTGGCTCGAGATGGACTTCGGATCCTGGGAGCTCCGGCGCTGGTCCGAGCTGCCCCGCCAGGAGCTGGCCGACTGGCAGGCGGACTACGTGGTGCGACGCCCGGCGGGTGGGGAGACCTTCGGCGAGGTCGCGCTGCGGACCTGGCGGGCCATGGACAGGGTCCGGCGGCTCGGGCCCGACGCCGTCGTCGTGGTCGTCGCCCACGGCGGGTCGATCCGGGCGGCGATCTCCCAGCTCCTCGACATGCCCCTGCGGGCCGCCTTCCGCCTCCAGGTCGACCACGGCTCGGTCACCCACGTGCGGCTGACCCCGCGCCGCCCCGAGCTGCACGTCCTGAACCGACGCTGACCACGTCGGCCCGCGCTTCGGTGTAGGAACGCGACGATGCCCCGCTACCGTCCGCTGATCGACCCTGCGCCCCGGACGTACCGGGTCGGGCGGCGCATCGCGTTCGCCGTGTCGCGCTGGTACTTCCGGGCCACCTGGGAGGGCCTCGAGCACATCCCGGCCAGCGGCCCGGTGATCGTCGCCCCGAACCACATCAGCTTCATCGACCCGTTCCTCGTGGTGTGCGTCGTCCCCCGCCGCATGTACTTCTTCGCCCTCAAGCCGTTCTTCGAGATCCCCGTGCTGGGCGGCCTGATGTCCCGGGCCGGGGGCTTCCCCGTCGACCCCGACGAGGGCGGGGCGGGCAGCGCCCGCGTGGTGCTGTCCAAGCTGAAGGAGGGCTCGGCGCTGGGCATGTTCCCGGAGGGGACCCGTTCCTACGACGGCCATCCCCTCGAGCCCAAGCCCGGCATCGGCCTGCTCGTGGCGGCCACCGAGGCACCCGTGATCCCGGTGCACATCTCGGGGGCGTTCCGGGCCTGGTCGCGTCACCACCGGTTCCCCCGGCCCCGACGGGTGCACGTGCGCTTCGGCCCGCCCGTCGAGCTCGCCCCGCTGCGGGAACGGATGCGGACGGACCGCAAGGCGCGCCGCGCCACCCAGGAGGCCATGGCCGACGCCGTGATGGACGCCATCCGCGCCCTGAACCCCCGCCCCTGAACCCGGCTCGCCGGGGCCCGGGCCCGGGTCAGCCCGGCCGGGCTCCCGCTGCCACCTCGCGCTCCACGTCGTCGGCCGACCAGCCCAGCAGCGGGGCCACCACCGCCGCCACGCGGGCCAGCTCCCCACCCGTGCACGGCCCCAGCGTGCCGACGACGAGGCGGCGGCGCACGATGTCGTCCAGCGTGCAGGCCCCCTCGTGGGTGACGGCGAAGACGGCCTGGGCCAGGACGTCGAGGCGATCGGGGCGGTCGCTCACCCGGCGGGCCAGCGAGGGGTCCCGCTCCACGAGGTCGAGCACGTGATCGTGGGCGGTGCCGTACAGCCGGGCGAGGTGCAGGCGGGTGGCCCGGTCGAGCGGGAGCCGGGGCCGGGTGGCGGCCGCCGCGTCGAGGAACGGCTCGGCGTCCTGGGCCCAGCCGAAGCCGGAGAACACCGCCATGCGGGTGCTGTCGTAGGGCCGGGTGGCGACACCGGCCAGCGCCGGGGATCGCCGCAGCAGTGCCTCGACCAGCTCCTGGCCCATGGCCCGCCCCGTCGTCCACTTGCCGCCCGAGATCGACCAGAGGTTGGCGGCCCCGTCGGCGGCGTGGTCGTAGATGTCGTGGCGGCGCGAGGCCTTGTAGGTGTCCTGGCCCTCCTCGGCGACGAGGGGACGGATGCCGACGGCCGTGGCCTCGACGTCGTCCTCGGTCAGGCGCGCCATGACCGCCGGGTTGATCGTGTCGTTGACCGTCTCGAGGATGCTGCGGATGTCGGTGTCGGCGACGGCGGCATCGTCGGGCAGCTCCTCCATCGGTGTGTCGGTGGGGCCGATCCAGCTGCGGCCGAGCCAGGGGGAGACGATCACGTGGCGTCCGTTGCGGGCCCGGGCGAACACGGCGTCGGGGATACCGCCGAGGGAGCGGGTGAGGATGTGCACGCCCTTGGAGCGGTTGAGGCGCACCTTCGGGGGGTCGGGGAGCAGGCGCAGCACGAGGTCGAGCCAGGGGCCCCCGGCGTTGACGACGACACGCGAGCGCAGCGTGGTGGAGCGGCCGGTGATGGCGTCGGTGACGTGCACGCCGGTGACGGTGACGCCCGTCGCCGCCGGCTCGGTGAGGAAGCCCGTCACCGGGGCGTGGTTGACGGCGACGAGACCGTCCGCCATCCCCGTCTGCAGGAACGCCAGCAGCAGACGCTCGGGGTGGATGTTCATGGTGTCGTGGTAGGCCCAGGCCCCGAGGAGGTCCACGGGGTCGAGCCAGGGGATGGCCTCGAGCAGGCGGCGGCGGCCGAGCCAGCGCGGGTGGGGGATGCGCAGTTCGGGCGGGGCGTCACGGTTGCGGTCGAACGAGAGGGCGTCGTAGAGGCCGACCCCCGCCCCGATCAGCGCCGCACCCGGCTTGGACCAGCGCCAGGCCGGCATCACGAAGCGGGTCTGGGCCACGAGGTGGGGTGCGGCGAGGGCCAGGATCCGGCGCTCGCGCAGCGACTCCCGCACCACCCCGAACTGGTACTGCTCCAGGTAGCGGATGCCACCGTGGATGTACTTGGTCGTCGCCGAGCTGGTCCCGGCCCCGAAGTCGCCCTTGTCCAGCAGCAGCGTCCGCAGGCCCCGACCGGCGGCCTCCCGGGCGATGCAGACCCCCGAGATGCCCCCACCCACCACGATCACGTCCCACTGGGCCGGCCCCGGGCTGTCGGGGCGCAGCCGATCCCGCTCGATGCGCACGGTCCCATTCTCACCCGGGCCGGACCGCCCCTCCGTCGGCACCGGCCCGACCGGCCGCCACCGGCGGATCGGCGAGACTGGCTCCATGCCAGTGCCGAAGGTGTACATCGACGGTCAGGCGGGCACCACGGGCCTGCGGATCCACCAGTACCTGGCCGGCCGCCGCGACCTCGAGCTCATCGAGATCGACCCCGACCGCCGCAAGGACCCCGATGCCCGGGCCGAGATGCTGCGCAGTGCCGACGCCGCCATCCTGTGCCTGCCCGACGACGCCAGCCGGGAGGCGGCCGAGCTCCTCGGTGACGCCCCCACGGTCGTGATCGACGCCTCCACGGCGTTCCGCACCGACCCGGCGTGGGTGTACGGCCTGCCCGAGCTGGCCCCCGGCCACCGTGAGGTGGTCGCCGCGTCACGCCGGATCGCCAACCCCGGCTGCTATCCCCAGACCGTCGTGCTCGGTCTGCGTCCGCTCGTCACCGCCGGGATGGTCGAGGCCGGCGCCCCGGTGAACGTCCACGCCCTGTCGGGTTACACGGGGGGCGGCAAGTCGCTCATCGCCATCTGGGAGGACCCGGCCGGCGGCCTGCTCGGGCTCGACCGCGAGGCCTTCTACGCCCTGGAGCGGGTGCACAAGCACATCGCCGAGATGCACCGATGGTCGGGGCTGTCACAAGCGCCCTCCTTCGCTCCCGCCGTCGGGCCCTTCGCCACCGGCATGCGGGTGTGCGTGCCGCTGCACGCCTCGGTGCTGGCCCCTGGCGTCGACGGGGCCACCGTCCACGAGGTGCTGGCCGATCGATACGCGCGCGAACCGTTCGTGCGGGTGGTGCTGCACACTTCGGCGCTGGGCGAACGCGACCTCGATCCCCACGCCTGCGACGGCACGAACCGCATCGAGCTGCACGTGCTGCCCAACCCGGGCGGTCACGTGATGATCGTCGGGCTGCTCGACAACCTCGGCAAGGGGGCCGGCGGCTGCGCCGTGCAGAACCTCAACCTGGCCCTCGGCCTGGGGGAGACGACCGGCCTCAGCTCGTGAGCGTCGGCGTGCTGCGGACGCAGCACGGTGAGCGCTACGGCGTCGTCGTGCAGGCCGGCGAGCTCCTTCCACGTTCCGTCGTGGTCGTACCGACGAAGCGCTCGCGACCGTGCTCGGCCTCGTCCGATGGCTCATCAGACCGGTCACCCTGCGCGTGGCCACAGTCCCGGCACCTCGGACCGCGGCCGGCTACAGGGCCCGGATCATGACCTCGGGATGCGACGCGGCCAGACGGGTGAGATCGTCGACGTCGCCGGTCAGCACGACGCCGCCGCCTCGTTGGATCGCCGTCGCGACCACCAGCGCATCGATGGTCGATGTCGACCGGGCCGAGGCGAGCAGCGCGCCGGCGCGCCGGCCGATCGGCTCATCGATGGGCTTGACATCGCCCACGGCGGTGATCACCCGGTTGACCGCGGCGTCCCTCGCGGATCCCCGTACCGTCTCGGCGATCACGACGGAAGGGATCGACACCTCGGCTCCGGCATCCATCGCCGCGGCCAGCACCGCACGCGCTCGCACGTCGTTGCGGGAGAGCGCGATGACGGCCCCACTGTCGAGGATCAGGCGCTGCGCCGGCGGTGCTTGGGGGCGGCGGTGCCTCGCCACAGCTGTCGCGCCTCCTCCATCGCGTCGTCGGGGATCGGGCCGGACTCCGCCGCCATCTCCCTCAGCAGCTCGGCGATCCGGTCCTGCTGCAACTGACGGCGCAGCGCGTCGGTCACGTACGCCGAGAGCTCACGGCGACCGGCACGCGATCGTGCTTCGCTCAGGACGTCCTCGTCGATGCTGAGCGACACCTTGGTGACAGACACGTGCGAATCGTACCTGAGGTACGAATCCCGGTCGATCCTCCGTGATCAGTCCCCGCCGTGCTGGTGGATGAAGGCGCGCTCGATGCGGTCGAAGCGGCGGCGGACGAAGGGCCGGGCCTCGCCGTGGGGGACGATGTACAGCTCGTTGTCCCGCATCGCCTGCAGCACGGACCGGGCGACGTCGTCGACGTCGAGGACGCGGCCCGCGAGGTCGGTGTTGCCCTCGTCCTGGTCCAGGACCCT
>JBIKWW010000116.1:0-8961 GCA_044356125.1 Acidimicrobiia bacterium | reverse complement strand
AGCCGGCGCCGACCGATCCGGGGATCGGTCGCCGAACGGGCTCCGGTCCGCCGACGCGATTCCCGCGCCGACCCGCTCGGATCGGGCCCGTCCGACGCGCTCACCGGGGACCTCCGGGACGTTGGGAGCCCACCAGCCGGGCCCGGCGACGGTCCTCCAGGCTCGCCAGCACCTCGGCCGCCTCGGCGTCGGGCAGGAAGGCGGCGTCGGCAGCGACGGGGTCGTCAGGGCCGGCCGGCGGGGCGACCCGCTGGAGCAGATCAGCCACGGCGCGCCGTCGGCTGCGCCAGCGGTCCGCGGCCACGAGGGCGACCAGCGCCCAGATCCCGACGGCCAGGAGCTGACCGAGGCGCTGTCCCGGCGCAGGCAGGTAGCGGACCGAGAGACGGCCCGGGGTGGGCAGGGCGACGGCGAGGCCGAGTTGGCGGACGTCGGAACGGGCGGAGGGTCCGCTGGCCGCCGCCGGTGCCTCCAGGCCGGGGATGGGCCGGCCGTCGAGCCGGATGCGCCAGCGATCGGGCTGGCCCTCGGTGAGGCGGAACGTGCCCGGCCGGGTCACGTCGCCCGAGGCCGACGTCACGGGCTGGCCGAGCAGCACGGGAACGGCGGCCGAGGGCGGGTCGCCGGGCCGGACGATGGCCCGGACGGGCACCCAGTCGGTGTTCTCGTAGACGACCAGGCCGTCGGAGGCGACCGGGACCTGCTGCAGGTCGAGTTGCACCTCGAGCGCCCGGGTCAGGTCGGCCGGGGGCGCCACGACGGGGCCCCGTCCGGGGGCCGGACGGTCGACGACGACCACGTACCGGATGCCGACGGCGGCGAGCTGGGCGCCGAGCCGGTTGGTGCCCCGGTCCCGGGCGGCGTCGATCTCCTCGAGCACGGTCGTGATCGACGGGCCCGGGCCGTCGGGCCAGGCGGCCCGGACGTCGGGGGCACCGTCGCGCGACACCAGGGACCCGAGGTCACCCCGCCGCCAGGGCTCGCCCGGCAGCACGGCCGGGTCCCCGAGCCACAGGACGCGGAACGAGCCGTCCTCGGCGGCCCGGTCGGGCATCCAGGCCAGGGCCCGCACATGGTCCCGGGCCGGCGCTCCCCAGCGGCCGTCGCGGAGGTCACGGACCTGGGGCCCGGTGGCCACGAGCGTCAGGACCATGGCTGCCGGGGCCGTCACCTGACGCCAGCCGAAGGTGGTGCGGCGAAGGTCCCGGACCAGCGAGAAGCCGGCCAGGCCGACGGCGACGCCGACCCCGACCACGGCCGGCGCCAGCAGCACGTCGGGGGCGGGCAGGAGCGTCGAGTCGAGACGGCTGCGCCCCACGGCGGCGGCGACGGCGACCAGCGTGACGGCCCAGAACCTGACCGCGGCGTCGAAGCGCGGCCCCCCGGTGACGACCAGCGCCACGAGGGCGGCCGCCGACAGCGCCAGCACGAGCACGTCGCCCCGGCCCGGCCAGGGATGGAACCGCAGCGCATCCAGCACACCCAGCGAGGGGGACCCGGCCGATCCGGCGGCCGACCAGCCCCAGCGGCGGGGCTCGAGCACCAGGGCGGCGGCCCAGGGAGCGAGGAGCACGGCACCGCCGCACACGCCCCCGAGGCCCCAGACGGCGAGCGAACGGGCCCGGGACCGCGGGCCGAGCCACAGGGGGGCTCCGGCGGTCATGGCCAGCACGACGAGGGCGAGGACGGGCAGCAGCGAGGGGGCGAGCGCGGCCGCCAGGGCTGTCGGCACGACGATGCCGAAGCCGCGGTCGACGACCAGCCGGCGGCGGCCGAAGTGGGTGGTGTCGGTCCGCGGGGCCCACCGCCCACCGCCGGGGATGGCCAGGCCGGCGGCGGCCAGGATGGCCCGCAGGATCCAGGGCAGGGCGGCGACGACGACCAGGACCTCCCACCGCCCGCGGGCGAGCGCCCCGGTGGCGAGGGGGTTCACGGCGGTGGCCACGGCGGCGGCCGCGCCGGCGACCACCGAAGCGTCACCGACGGCCGAGCCCGCCCCCGAACCCGCCCCCGAACCCGTCCCCGAACCGGGCGAACCGGGCGAACCGGGCGGACCGGGCGGACCGGGCGCCTCGGCCACGGCCCGGGTGAGGCGCCAGACCCCGACCACGGCAACGACGAGCAGACCGGCGCTGGCCACGGTGCGGGCCAGGCCCTCCTGGCCGAACAGCACGAACCCGAGCCCGGCGAGCACGGCCAGCCCCGGCGGGGCCGGTCCGGTGCCCCCCGTGCCGACCGGTCGGTAGCCGCTGAAGAAGGCGTCGATCAGGGCCCGGGGCCCGGGCACGGGCACGAAGCCGCCGACGTCGGGCACCCCGGAGGCCAGGAGACGGCGGCTGCCGATCAGGAAGCCGATCGTGAGCACGGCGGCGACGGCGACCGCGATGCGCCCGGAGAGCCGTCGCAGGCTCCCGGCCGTTCGTTGCGCCAGCCACCAGGCCCGGGCGCCGTCCTCGGCCAACTCGGTGCGCACACTGGAGCGCAGGAGGCCGAGCACCGGCGTGTGCAGGCGGTCCAGTTCCCGGTCGGCGACCCGATCGGGATCGAGTCGGCGGCGACGGACCCGGACCGACGCCGGGCTCAACCCGGGGACGGCGCGCGCCACGGTTCGGCGCGGGATGCCCCGGCTGGCCACCACACCCTGCAGGAGGACGGCCACGGCGGCGAGCACGCGCCGCGACCGGCGGCGCCCGACGAGCACCGTCCGCAATCGGTTGCGCCGGGCCACCGCGGACCGGGCGAGGATCCGCAACGCGGCATCGTCGTCGGTGGCGTGGGCCTCCTGGGCGTGCGCCACGCGGGCATCGGGGACGACCACGATCGTCCCGCCGGTGGCCCGCAGCCGCCAGCACAGGTCGATGTCCTCCCCCAGCTCCGGTGCCGCCAGCGAGTCGGCGATGGCGCTGATCGGGTCGTCGGGCCCGGCCCCGCCACCGATGGCCGGACGGGGCGTGCACAGCTCGTCGAACCCGCCGAGGGCCCGGAAGCGGTCGGCCCGGACGAGCAGACAGGCACCCGGCCCCGCTGCGACCTCCCGCACGCCGTCGCGCTGGTGCTGGTCGAGCTCGAGCCGGTCGACGGTCGGTACGGCCCGGGCGGTGCGGTCCACCCCGAGCCCGACGGCCAGCAGCCGCTCACGGTCGGCCCAGGACAGGAGCTTGGGCGTGGCGGCCACGGCGCCCGACCGGCGGGCCGCTCCGACGAGCAGCGCCACGGCATCGGGAGCGAGGTCGACGTCGTCGTGGCAGAAGAGGAACCAGTCCGCTCCGTCGACCACGCCGGTCACCCCGTTGGCCGCTTCGGCCCACCCCACCGGGGCCTCGAGCCGCTTGACGTAGGCGTCGGGCGCGGCGGCCGCCACCCGCGCGGCCACGGGGGCCGCAGCGGCGTCGATGACCAGGGTCGTCAGATCCGCCCGCTGCTGGGCGGCGAGGCTGCGAACCGTGCGCTCGAGGCGGGGCCCACCGGTGAGGGTGACCACGACGGCCACCACGCTGCCGCCCACCTCGGGGCCGTCCGAGCCGGCCGAGCCAGCCGAGCCGTCCGCGCCCGAGGGCACCCCACCGGACCGGGCGGTCGGTGAGGTCCCTTCGCCGGGGGCAACGCCCGGCGGGCGACCGGAGTTCGCAGGGGCCATGCCCAGCCGAGGGTACTCGGGGGGTTCTGACAGCCTGGTGATGCGGGCGGCGCCCGGACCGATCGGCCTGCCCCCCGACCGGCCCCGTCGCGGCCTGCGCCGTGCTCGCCGGACGCCTCGGGATGCACCCCGGGGAGTCGGGACACCCCGCCCCGGAAAGTGCTAGCAACTGCAAGCACTTTGCTGTACGGTGTTTGCATGTCCGGTACCCAGAACCTCCGCACCCGCATCACCGCGGCCCTCGACGACCTGCCCAGCACCCCCAAGGAGCTGGCCGACCGGGTGAGCACCCAGCTCGACGGCCTGGTCTCCGCCGTCGCCCCCTCCTCCCTGGCGAGCGCCGTCAAGGAGCGCAACGCCGCCACCCGGGCCCAGGTCGAGCAGGTGACCGAAGGCCTGTCGCGGGCCATGTCCGGGGTCAGCCGCCGGGCCGAGTCGGCCCGGGCCGAGTGGAACAGCCGCTTCACGCCGCAGGTCCTCGCCACCCGTGAGCGCGCCACGGCCGCCCTCGACGCCGCCGTCGCCGCCCGCACCGCCGTCGAGCAGCGGGTCGAGCCGCTCGTCGACCGGGTCGTCGAGCGACTGCCCGAGCAGGTCGGCGAGACCGTCGTCGAGCTGCGCAAGGTGCGCCGCGATCTCACCGCCCGCCTCGACGAACGGGCCCGCGGGACCGTGATGACCCTGACGATCCTGCCGGCCGACACGGCCGCCACCACGGCCACCACCAAGGCCACCACCAAGGCCGCCACCAAGGCCGCCACCAAGGCCACCACCAAGGCCACCACCAAGGCCGCCACCAAGAGCGCCACCAAGGCCGCCCGGACGGCCACCAAGCCGGGCAGGCCCGCCACGAAGACGGCCCACCCCAAGGCCGCTCCGCGGGCCCGCACGACCCGTCCGGCCGCCTGATCGACCCGGTCCCCCGGGGCACCGGTCCCCGGGGGTCAGGTGGCGGGTCCGTCGAGGTGGGTCCGCCACCAGTCGAGGACCTCGACCACGGTGGTTGCCACGTCGTGGACGGTCCGCCAGCCCGTGGCCGCCTGGAGCCGGGCCGACGACCCCACCAGCAGCGGCACGTCGACCGGGCGCAGCAGCGCCGGGTCCACGGCGAGCCGCACGGGCCGCCGAGCCGCTGCCACCAGCGTGTCGGCCACCCACTGCACCGACCGGGCGACGCCGCTGCACACGTTGTAGACCTCACCCGGGGTGCCCCGCTCGATGAGCATCCGGTAGGCGGCGACCACGTCGCGGACATCGGAGAAGTCCCGTTCGGCCGTGAGGTTGCCCACCGCAACGGCGTCGAGCCCGTCCCGCTCGGCGATGGCGATGCGCCGGGCCAGCGCGCTCACGAGGAACCCGTCTGCCTGCCCCGGCCCGATGTGGTTGAAGGGACGCACGACGACGACGGGGAGGCCGTAGGCCGTCACGTGCTGGGCGGCGATCACCTCGGCGGCCGCCTTGGAGGCGGCATAGGGCGAGTCGGGCCGGACCGCCACCGACTCGGTGATCGGCCCGGTGTGGCCGGTGCGGCCGTAGACGTCGGCCGAGCTCACGAACAGCACCCGGGGCGGGTCGTCGAGCCGACGGGCGGCGTCGAGCACGGCCAGCGAGCCGAGGACGTTGACGCGCACCGTGTCGAACGGGTCCTGCCAGCTCGCCCCCACCGCGGCGAGGGCGGCGAGGTGGTACACGGCATCGGGCCGGACCCCGGCCAGCTCGGCGGCGACGGCACCGGGATCGGTGACGTCCACGGTCGCCATGTGGACCTCGTCCCCGGCCTCCCGGAGCAGACGCACCAACCACCCGCCGACGAACCCGGCGGCACCGGTCACGTAGGCGCGCATGGGACGAAGCTAGCCGCCGTCACCCGACGGCCCGCCGCCGTCACCGTCGGGTCCGGTCCGGTGACGGGTGCGGTCAGGCGTGCGGGCAGGCGTGCGGCCAGGCGTGCGGGCAGGCGTGCGGGCAGGCGTGCGGGCAGGCGTGCGGGCAGGCGTGCGGTCAGCGGTGCGGTCAGGTCGCCCCGAGCGCGGCCCGGTACACCGCGGCGTGGGCGGCGGCACACGCCGACCACGTGGGGATCACCGGGTCGGCCAGACCGGCGCGGCCGTTGCGCAGCGCCCGCTCCAGGGCGTCGGCGAGGGCGTCAGGATCGCGCGGGGCGACCAGCAGTGCCGCCCCGGCGGCCACCTCGGCCGTGGCGCCGCGGTCGGTCGTGACGACGGTGGCGCCGCAGGCGAGCGCTTCGAGCACGGGGAACCCGAACCCCTCCTCCGAGGAGGGGTAGGCGACCACGGCGGCCCGGCGCAGCAGTGCCGTCGCGTCGGCGTCGGCGACGAACCCGAGCAGGTGGCGGGGCACGGTCCTCGACGGCGGCAGCGCACCGAGCCCACCCCGCCACGGGCGCCCGGCGAGGACGAGCGAGAGACCCTCGGCCGGGTGGCGCCCGGAGGCGAGCCGTTCCATCGCCTCGCACAGCACGTCCACGTTCTTGCGGGGCTCGATGGCCCCGAGGTGCAGGACGAACGGCTCGCGCACGCCGAGCCGTTCGAGCACGTCGGCGTCGGAGGGCCCGTCGGCGGGCGGCGACGGGCGGAACCGGAGGCGGTCGATGCCATGGTGCACGACGTGGACGGGAGCCCGCACGCGGAGGTGCTCGCCGAGCGCGTCGGCCGC
Source organism: Acidimicrobiia bacterium (assembly GCA_044356125.1). Lineage (GTDB taxonomy): Bacteria > Actinomycetota > Acidimicrobiia > Acidimicrobiales > JANYDT01 > JBIKWW01. The sequence goes on along the minus strand of JBIKWW010000116.1, from coordinate 2,648 downwards.
CGAGCGGGTGGGCACGATGACGGCGTCGGCCCGTTCGAGGGCGATCCGGGCCGCCCGCCGGAACAGCAGGACCTTCGCGCGCTGATGATCCTGGGGGCGGGTGAAGAACGTGGCGTCGTGCACGGTCACCACCCGGGCGGGCCGGGGGCCGGGCCGGCGCTCGGGCATCGTGTAGTGGGGCGAGTGGAGCACCTCGGCGAGCGGAGCGCTGTCCCCCAGGGTCGACAGCAGCCGGGTCTGCTCCCAGATCAGCCGCAGCGGGCGCCGGTCGGGGGCGACGCGCAGGATCCGGGCGGCCCCGGGCCAGCCGCCCGCGTCACCGCGTCGGGCCAGCACGACGGCCTCGACTCCTGCGCCGGGCAGGTGGGCGACGAGCTCACGCACGTAGCGGCCGGCGCCGCCGGACTCGGGGTGGATGGCAGTGGCGTCGACGGCCACCACCGGTCCGCTCACCGTGTCTCCCACACGATGCGGTGACCCTCGGCGCAGCGCTCCCAGGTGAGGGGGGCGATGACGTCGAGCCCGCGGCGGACGAGGTCGGCCCGCAGGGCGTCTTCGGCGGCGGCAGCGAGGAGCCCGCGGGCGATGTCGTCGATGTCGTCGGCGCGCACCAGCTCCGTCGCCCCCATGGCGCTGGGAACGTCGGTCGACACCACCGGGCAGCCCGCCCGCATCGCCTCGGCCACGGGCAGCCCCCATCCCTCGGCGAGCGGCACGTAGGCGAGGCAGCGGGCCCCGGCGAGCAGCCCGGCGAGCTCGAGGTCGTCGACGTGCCCGAGGAGCTCGACGCCCTCGGCCGCCGGGAGGTCGACGTCACCCCAGCCGTTCGGTCCCACGATCTTCAGGGGCCATGGCTCGGGCAGGCGAGGTCGTATGCGCGCATAGGCCTCGACGAGACGGGCGAGGTTCTTGCGCGGCTCGATCGTCGACACCGACAGCAGGTGCGAGCCCCCGGTCCTGGGCAGGACGGGCAGATGGTCGGCGCCCTCCTCGACGATGTCGATGCGCGACGCCGCCACGCCGGCACCGACCAGGGCGTGGGCGGTCGCCTCGGACGGCACGATCAGCGCCGATGACCGGGCGATGGCGCGGGCGAGCGCCCGCTCGTGCCAGTCCCGCCCCCGGCGTGTGGTGCTCGACGGCTGGGCCCGGAACAGCAGGTCGTGCACGAACGTGCTGAGCGGTGGTCCTGCCCGGCGCACTCCGGGCGTGGCGAGCGACGTGGCGTGGCACCAGTCGTGGTCCCCGGGGGCCGCCGACAGGCCGCGGTCCCAGGCCCAGCGGGCGAGGGGGCGCGGCAGCGAGGTCGTCCGCACCGGACCATAGGTGCGCAGCGGGTCGACCCCGGGGCTGGTCGGCCGCGAGGCCCACGTGGTCACCTCGACGACGGGCGTCGAGCCGCCGGCCGCCAGTGCGTGGAGACCGTCGAGCAGACCCCGCACGTAGGTGCCGATCCCTCCGGGCACGGGCCGCCGGAGCTGCTCGGCCATGACAATCACGCGCATGCGGCCACCGCCTCCCGGTAGAGGCCGACCATCCCGTCGGCCATCGCGTCCCAGCTGTAGGAGGCCGCTCTCGCCACCCCGAGCTCGATCAGTTCATCAGCGCGCTCATGATCGGTGAGGACCCGGGCCAGCGCCTCGGCCAGGGCCCCGCGATCACCGGAGGGCACGATCTCGGCGGCCGGGCCCAGGATCTCGGGCAGCGACCCGGCATCGGAGGACACGACCGGGACCCCGGCGGCCATCGCCTCGAGCGGCGGGAAGCCGAAGCCCTCGTCCCGCGACGGGTAGGCCATCACCGAGGCGTCGGCCAGGAGGCGGCGGCGCTCGGCGTCGTCCACCCAGCCGAGGATCCGCACGCGTGCGGCGACGGCGGTCGGCAGCGCGGCGACGGCGACCTCCAGGTCGGCAGCCGCGCTCCCCCACCCCCGCCCGCCCGCGAGCACCAATTCGGTGTCGGCCAGGCCCGGCCGCAGGGCGATGTCGGCGAAGGCCCGCACGAGCCCGGGGACGTCCTTGCGGGGCTCCACCGTCCCGACGAACAGGACCGTCCGGCGCGGCTCGCGTTCGCTTCGGGGGCGCAGGCGGGCCGGCCCCGGAGGGATCCCGGGATGCACGGCCCGGACCCGGTCGGTCCCCAGCCACGCCCGCACCTTGGCGGCGACGTGCTCGCTGTCGCAGTGGACCCACGCCCCCTCGCCCACGGCCCGCTCGATCATGCCCGGGAACCGACGCGAGGGCTCGGCGACCCAGTCCGGGTGCTCGAGGGCGGCGAGGTCGTGCACGCTCACGACCCGGGCCGCCCGCCGGGCCGGGGGGACCACGTAGTTGGTCCCGTGCACGACGTCGACGCGGCCGGTCAGCCACTCCACGGGTGGGAACGCTCCGCGGGCCCAGAGCCGGTGGGCGAGCCGGGCGGGAACCGGGGGATGCAGGGCACCGGCGCGGCGGCGGCCCCGGGCGGTGACGGCGAAACGCCGCACGGTGACATCGGGGGGGCGCCGGTGCTCGAGGGCGTCGACGAGCCCGGCCACGAGCCGTCCGATGCCCGTCAGCGGACCGATCAGCGGGGTGACGTCGAGGGCCACCCGTATCCCGGCCGGGGCCGCCGAGTCGGTCCCGGGTGTGGTCACGGTCGGTGATGCT
>JBIKWW010000516.1:0-2538 GCA_044356125.1 Acidimicrobiia bacterium | reverse complement strand
CCTGGACCGGAGTCAAGGACACGGGCCGGGGGGTCACGCTGTCGCGGCTGGGCTACGAGACCCTCACCCGCCCGCGGAGCTTCCACCTCCGCCACGGCTGGGATCGGTAGGGACGGCCCGGGTCCGGCATGGCCGGGACGGCCCGGGTCCGGCATGGCCGGGACGGCCCGGTTCCCATGGCCGGGACGGCCCGGGTCCCCAGCGGTGCGAGACTGCCGTCATGGCTCGGAGTGGGAACAGCCGGGGCGGCTCGGGGTCCGGGGGCGGCCGGGGGTCGGGCGGCCGCGGTACGGGTGGCCGCGGTACGGGCGGCCAGAAGCGCTACCCGCGGGTGGCCCGTGTCAACGAGGCGCTGCGGGAGGTCGTGGCCGAGACCCTCGAGGAGCTCGACGACGAACGCCTCGAGCTCGTCACCGTCACCGGCGTGCAGACCGACCCCGACCTGCGCCACGCCCACGTCTACTACTCGGCCCTGACCGGCCAGACCCACGTCGCCGACGCCCTGGCCGAGCACCGGGTCCGCCTCCAGGCGGCCATCGCCCGCCAGATGCACCTCAAGCGCACCCCGCAGTTGGACTTCCGCCCCGATCCGGCGATCATCGAGGGCCTGAAGATCGACGCCATCATCGCCACCATGCCCCGGGGCCACGACGAACCGGGATCAGAACCGGGAACCGGCCCGGGATCAGAACCGGGAACCGGCCCGGGAACAGAACCGGGAACCGGCCCGGGAACCGAGCCGGGGTCGAGCGGACGGGATTGAGCGTGGTCGGCGGCGACGATCTCGATGGGGCCTTCCGGGCCGCCGCCTCCGTGCTCGGCGCGGGTGGGCCCGTCGGCCTCGTCTGCCACGTGAACCCCGACGGCGACGCCCTCGGCTCCACGCTGGCGCTGCACCACCTCTGCCGGGCCCACGGCGTGGCCTCGGTGGTCTCGTGGCCCGAGCCCTTCGCCGTCGCCACCCACTACCGGTCGGTGCCCGGCCTGGCCGAGGCGGTGTCGTCGTCGTCGTTCCCGGCCCGGCCGTCGTCGGTGTTCACCTTCGACTGCGGGTCCCTGAAGCGACTCGGTGAGCTCCGGGGGCCGGCTGAATGGGCCCGGGACCACGGCCAGCTCGTGGTGGTCGACCACCACGTCACCAACGAGCGCTACGGCACGGTCAACCTGATCGACACGGGCGCCGCCGCCACCGCCGTCGTCGTGCGCGAACTGGCCCGGCGGATGGGCTGGGCGCTCGACCGGGACGCCGCCTGGTGCCTGTACACGGGCATCGTGACCGACTCCGGCCGCTTCTCCTACGGCTGCACCTCGCCGGCGCTGTTCGCCCTGGCCGAGGAGCTGGCCGGGTTCGACCTGCCGATCGACCGGCTGACCCGGGAGCTCTTCGACGAGCACCCCTTCGCCTACCTGAAGCTGGCCGCCACCGTCCTGGACCGGGCCGAGCTGGTCGACATCGACGGCCGCCACCGGCTCGTGTCCTCCTGGGTCACCCAGGACGACCTGGGCACCCATGGCGTGGCCTACGACGACATCGAGGGTCTGATCGACTGGCTGCGAACGGCGGCGGAGGCGGAGGTGGCGATGCTGGGGAAGCAGACCGACGAGGGCGTGCGGGTGTCGCTGCGGGCCCGTTCGGAGCTCGACGTGGGGGCCGTGGCGGCCGCCTTCGGGGGCGGCGGGCACCGCCTGGCCTCGGGGTTCACGATGCAGGCCCCGGTGGGCGAGGTCCTCGGGGCCGTGGTGGGAAGGCTGCGTTCCGGTGGCGCGTAAGACCCGCGACTCGGGTCTCGACGGGCTGCTGGTCGTCGACAAGCCGGCCGGCGCCACCAGCCACGACGTGGTGAGCCGGCTGCGCCGGGTGAAGAGCCAGCCGCGTGCCGGCCACTCGGGCACGCTCGACCCCGACGCCACCGGGGTGCTGCTCGTCGGCTTCGGCCGGGTGACCAAGCTGCTGCCCTACCTGGTCGAGCTGGGCAAGAGCTACCGGGGCGACGTCGTGCTGGGCAGCGAGACGACGACCCTCGACGCCTCGGGCGAGGTCGTCGCCGTCCACGACATGTCGTCGGTGACCAGGTCCGACGTCGAAGCGGTCCTGCCCCGGTTCCGGGGCGACATCGTGCAGATCCCCCCGATGGTGTCGGCCGTGCACGTGGCCGGCAAGCGGCTCTACGAGTACGCCCGCGAGGGGATTCAGGTGGAGCGTCCCGAGCGCCACGTGCGGGTGCTGGAGCTCGAGGTGCTCGCCGAGCCCGCCCCCGGGGTGTTCACGATCTTCGTGCGCTGCTCGTCGGGCACCTACATCCGCAGCCTGGCCGCCGACATCGGGACGGCCCTGGGTGGGGGAGCGCACCTGCGGAACCTCCGGCGCACCTCGGTGGGTCCCTTCACCGATGCCGAGGCCGTCCCCCTCGACGACGTCACCGCCGAGACGCCCCTGCTGGGGCAGCTGCAGGCGCTGCGGGGCCGTCCGGTGGCCCGGCTGACGGCGGGGGCGGCGGCGGGGTGCATCCACGGGCGTCTCGTGCGGCGTCTCGACCT
>JBIKWW010000515.1:0-2540 GCA_044356125.1 Acidimicrobiia bacterium | reverse complement strand
GGCAAGTCCTTCTGCGCGGGGGCGCAGTTCTCGGGATCGTCGGGCTCACGGGCCTCGAACTTCGGAGCGTTCGTCCAGGCCGACGAGAGCGCCATCGGGCCCTTCTACGAGGCGGCCGTGCGGATCTTCGACGTGTCGATCCCGATGGTGGCCGCCGTGCACGGACCGGCGGTCGGGGCCGGCTTCGGTCTGGCCACGGCGTGCGATCTGCGGGTCATCTGCCCCGAGGCGTTCATGGCCACGAACTTCGTCCGGCTGGGCATCCACCCTGGGTTCGGCATCTCGCTGACGCTCCCCGAGCTCGTCGGCCCGGCCCGGGCGTCGGACATCCTGCTCACCGGCCGGCGCATCTCCGGCGAGGAGTGCTTCCAGCTCGGACTGGCCAACCGGCTGGTGGCTCAGGCCGAGGTGCGCAGCACGGCGGTCGCGCTGGCCGCCGAGATGGCCGCCGCCGCCCCGCTGGCGGTCGCCGCCACCCGGGCCACGCTCCGGGGTGACCTGGCCGCCCGCGTCAGGGAGCGCCTCGTGCACGAGCGCCAGACCCAGGACCGCCTGTCGGCGACGGCCGATGCCGAGGAGGGCATCGCCGCCATGCTGGAGCGCCGGGACCCCGTCTTCCGCGGCGCCTGAGCGCGCTCGGACGAGACCGCTCGGACGAGACCGCTCAGACGAAGCTGGTCCGGTACAAGCCCGAGGCGAGCGCCAGCTCCCAGATGCAGGCGCCGCCGGGCAGGGTCCGACCCTTGAGCGTGGGAGACAGGCCCTGCTCGTCGAGCCAGGCGGCGCCCTGCTGACGCAGTTCTCGCATGGCCGCGGTCGAGTCGACGAACCGGCTGGGCAGTCCCGGGAGGCGCTCCAGGCGATCGGCCCACTGCTGCTCCACGATGATCCGGGCGGTCGGGCCCTGGTAGAGGAGCATGGCCTCCTCCGGTGAGCCGGGAGCGGGCCAAGGTGTGCGCCCGCCGGAGACCACGACCTGCTGGGGATGGTCGGGATGGGATCCGACGTGGACGGAGAAATCCCCCTCGGCCCGCTCGTCCGGGTAGACGAAGTTGAAGTTCCAGGTGCCGGCGACGCCGTCGGGATCGAGGTCGGTCCCCGAGCGGACCAGGATGAGCCGCGCTTCGCGGCCCAGGCCGGCCGCCACGGGCTCCACCAGCTCGAAGCACTGGCGGGCCGTCAGCGGAACCGTGGTGGGGCCGACGACACGGACGCCGGCGGCGCCGGACCCGGAGGTCGGGGCGCGGCCCGAGGGGTCCGTGTTGGTCTGGGTCTTCTTTCGTGCGAACAGCGCCATGGGTGCTCCTTCGAGGACTGGTGCCCGCCGTGCCTGGTCCTTCGGTCGGTGGGGCGGCGCACTTGAGCGGTCCGGCGTTCTTCGGGCGCCGGCGCCCCGGTTCTCGGCCCATGCCGCCAACGGGTAGCGTCGCCGACCCGTGACGTCCCCGGCAGAACCCACCCTGGTCGAGCTCGCTGCGGGAGCCGTGGTGACCGATGACGACGTGCTGTTCCCCGGTGCCGTCGCACCCCAGCGGACCTGGCGGGTCGACGCCGACGGCGTGGGCATCGCCGTCCACGAGTGGGGTGACCCGAACGGGCGCCCGATGTTCTTCGTCCACGGCGGTCTCGACTTCGCCCGCACCTACGACCTCTTCGCCCCCTGGTTCGCCCGGCAGGGCTGGCGGGTCGTGAGCTGGGACCACCGCAGCCACGGCGACAGCGACCACGGCGCCTTCACCAGCTGGTCGTCGGACCTGCGCGACGCCATGGCCGTCATCGACGCCGTCACGCATCAGCCTGCCCCGATCCTCGGGCACTCCAAGGGTGGGGCGATGGCCCTGCGTCTGGGGGAGGCGCTCCCGCACCGGTTCTGCGCGGTCGTCAACCTCGACGGCATGCCGTCGCGCTGGCGCAGCCCCGACATCTCCGACACCGAGCGCACCCGCATGCTCGCCTCGGAGATGCTCGCCTGGCTCGACCACCGGCACCGGGCCGCGCACGCGGTGCGCCGCCCCGACACCCTCGAGGGCCTCGCCCGGCGCCGGGCCAAGCAGAACCCCCGGCTGGCCCACGAGTGGCTCTGCTACCTCGTCACCGTCGGCGGCCGGCGGGACCCCGACGGCTGGCGATGGAAGATCGATCCGCTCCTCCGGCCCGGGGGCTTCGGGCCCTGGCGACCGGACTGGAGCCTGGATTCGCTGTCGGCGCTGCCCATGCCGTTCCTCGGCGTGCTGTGCGAGCACAGCGAGCCGATGGGCTGGGGGACGACGGCCGAGGACGTGAAGCCCCGTCTGGGCCGCCGGGCCGAGCTCATCACGGTCGACACCGGGCACTTCATCCACATCGAGCAGCCCGCCCGGACGGCCGCCACGGTGGCGGCGTTCCTCGAACAGGCGGGCGTCCGCCCGTGAGGACCCCCGACGCCGTGCTGCGCCACGGCCGCATCGATCTGGCGTTGTACCGGCTGAGCGCCGCTCCCGGGGTGCCGCTGCTGCTGCTGCACGGGTTGGGGGAGCGCGCTCCGGCCGAGGTCCCCGCCG
>JBIKWW010000514.1:0-2542 GCA_044356125.1 Acidimicrobiia bacterium | reverse complement strand
AAGGCGAACAGCGAACCCAGCGGACGCTCGTCGGGCTCGATGGTCGGATCGAGGTACACGGGATCGGCCAGGGTCCGGTAGATGACCATGTACTTGGAGTGCACCCCCCGGGCCCGCCGGGCCCGCCAGGCGGCGGGGTCGGTGGCCTTGTCGATGGACGCGGCCTCGTCACGGGCGTGGTCGGCCTCGGCGATCGACGCCTTGGCGATGGCGTCGATCCGGGCGACGCGGGCGAGCTGGGCCTCCCGGTAGCGGGCCAGCCAGGCGCGGTCGTAGGTGCAGACGTTGGGCCACGGCTTCCACCCGTTGTCGGGGTTGTACATGTCGAGTTCGGGCACCACCGAGTGGGGATCGTTCTCGTCGGCCACCGACGGGTCGATCACGTGGCCCATGAACACCCCCTCGCCGGGGTGGGCGGCGACGCCGATCCAGCCGTCGCCGCACTGCGTCTCCTTCTGGGCCATGGCCATGAGCGACCCGCCGCCGGAGTTGCCGAGCAGCACGACGGCCTCGAAGCCGCGGCGGCGCATCTCGTCGGCCGCCGCCTTCACGTCGATGATGCAGTTCTCGTGGAGGCAGTCGGTGTCGTTGTTCTGGTAGCGCGTCCCGAAGCCGAGCGTGGCGTAGCCCTGGGCGGCGAGCAGCGGGCAGGCGTAGTGCACGCTGAAGTCCCCCCGGGGGTGGCTCAGGATGACGGCCGTGCGCTTCACCGGTGTGCCGACGGGCGGCAGCCACAGCAGCCCGCGCACGAGCGCATGGTCCGGGGTGATGATGCGGACCGACTCCGTGCGCACCGCCACGCCCGGGTCGTCCTCGGGGAGCGGCCAGTAGCCGAGGCCGAAGGGCCGTCGGGCGCCGAGGTGCACGTCAGAGGGAGCCATGAGCGATGGCTAGCACTCGCGTCGGCATGCCGCAGAATCAACCCGTGGACCTCATCGACGCCATGCGCACCACCGCCTCCGTGCGGGCCTTCACCGACGAGCCGGTGGACGACCCAACCCTTCACCGCATCCTCGACCACGCCCGCTTCGCCCCGTCGGGCGGCAACCAGCAGGCCTGGCGCGTGATCGTGGTGAAGGACCCGGCCACGCGGGCCGCCATCATCCCCCTCGTCAAGGAGGTCTGGAGCGAGTACGTGACGATCACGCGGGCCGGTCACCGGCCCTTCAGCGTGGGGCCCGACGGCCGCTTCCACGGCCACCCGATCGACCTCGAGCCGGTTCGGGCCCGGCCCTTCGGAGGCGGCGTCGTGGATGCCATCGAGTCGGCTCCCGCGTTGCTCGTCGTGACCGTCGAGCTCGGCGCCCTGGCGCTCATGGACATCGAGCTCGAACGGGAGCACTTCATCGGCGGGGCGTCCGTCTACCCCTTCTGCCAGAACATCCTGCTGGCCGCCCGCAGCGAGGGCATCGGGTCGGTCCTGACGACGTTCCTGGCCCGCAAGGAGCCCCAGGCCAAGGAGCTGCTCGGCATCCCGGCGGGTCATGCCGTCGCCGCCATGATCGTGCTGGGGCGGCCGGTGAAGCAGCTGACCCGCCTCACCCGCAAGCCGGTCGAGGCCTTCGCCACCATCGATCGCTTCGACGGCGAGGCCCTGACCGGGCCGTGACCGGCCTGACGAGCTCTGGCCGGCTCCTGACCGGCTCGGCCGGCTCTGACCGGTCCTGAGAGGGTCAGGCCGCCCCGGCGGACGTGCCCGCCCGGGCCGACTTGGCGGCGGCCTGGGCGGCGAGGTGGGCGCTCACGTCGTTGCATGCCTCGCAGACCGAGGCGGGGATCACGCCGATGCGCATCAGGCCGCGGAAGGCGATGCAGCCCAGGCAGATCCGGGCGAAGGCCTCCAGGGAGGCGGCGCCGAGCAGGCCGGCGATGAGGACGAGGGCGACGGGCTCGGCCCCCGCCGCCGTGGCGGCCAGGGCCGAGGCCGTGAACACCAGGCCGATGCCCTGGGCGAACCGCTTGGGTGGCCCGGCCACGGGCCGGGGCGCCCAAGCCGTGATCCGCGGCCGGACGACCCTCGTGACGAGCAGGCCGAGGGGTGAGAACCGCGGGCCGTAGAGGACCCGGGCCCCGAACCCGTAGGCCAGGACGGCCAGGAGCAGGGGATGGCGCACGGCGAGGAACAGCGCCGCCTGGGCGACCACGCCGGTGGCCACGAGTCGGGCCGAGACCTCGTCGACAGGGTTGGGGAACGATGGCCGGAGCACGACCGGAACCCTAGCCCAAATCCCGATCATCTCGGTCAACTTTGTGTCGGATTCCCTCCGGCCGGGTGTGCCACGCTGGTCCGATGCGGCTCTCGGTGCTCGATCTCGCCCCCGTGGCGTCCGGCTCCTCGGTGGGTGACGCCCTGCGCAACTCCATCGACCTGGCCCGCCGGGTCGAAGCCCTCGGCTTCCACCGCTACTGGGTGGCCGAGCACCACGGCATGCCGGGCGTGGCCTCGTCGTCGCCGCCGGTGCTGATCGCCACGCTGGCCATGGCCACCTCGACGATGCGCATCGGTTCCGGGGGCGTGATGCTGCCCAATCACGCCCCGCTC
>JBIKWW010000513.1:0-2544 GCA_044356125.1 Acidimicrobiia bacterium | reverse complement strand
CACAGTCCAACCGTCAGCGACTAGAGCATCAAGGGCAACTTCTCGTGTATCGCCTTGGCTAATTGAGTTCGTGGCCAGCAACCCAAATCCGCTGCTTATCTCGGCCGAGCGTAGGAAGAAGTACGCTACTAAATCTGCATTACCACGCCGACCTTGAGCCACAAAATCGACGCAGTGCTCGCGCAAGTCTTCACCAACCCGAGCCGTAAGCCGCTTTCCGCCCAAGAACGGCGGGTTCCCAACGATCGTGTCGAAGCGTCCCCCGTCAGCGAATACCTCGGGGAACCCCAACGGCCAATGCATGCAGGTGCGAACTGGCGCAGTGTCGGGTCGGTGCCGATTCAGCCAATCCTGCGCCGTTCGCTGCAGGGCTAGCCGCACGTCGTCGTCCGTCTGCGCCTCGTTGATGCTCGGGCTGACGATCGCCAGCCTCTCGTTGATCGTTCCGTTCCCCTTCGGCGCACTCACCAGGGCCGCGCCGATGACCAGATCGCCGACGAGCTCCACGAATCGGGTGGCTTCGTCGGCCTCGCGCAGGAGCCTGGCTTTGTGGGTGACGTCGTCGGAGCTGGTGACGGTGAACGATTCGAGCTCGCGCCGCTTCTCGATGGCGATGTTGACGAGGTGGGTGAAGTCGCCGTAGCGGAACTTGGCCTTCGAGGGGTCGATGTGGAAGTGGGTGATCTGGTCGATGGAGGTGATGCCGAGGAGGGAGTCGCCGCAGGCGATGGCGTGGTCGACGAAGCTGAAGGGGCGTTCTTTGGCCATGGTGGTGAGCCAGAGGGAGAGCTTTGCCATCTCGACGGCCATGGGGTCGCGGTCGACCCCGTAGATGCAGCGCTCGGCGACGCGGCGGCGGGCTTCGAGGGTGAGGTCGTCGACGTCGTCGACGGCGAGATCCGCGTGGCCGCCGAGCTGTTGGACGAGTGGGTTGCCTTCGGCGTTCCAGGCTTCGACGACGCGGTCGGCCAGCCAGCGGGTGGCGGCGACGAGGAACGCGCCGGAGCCGGCGGCGGGGTCGCAAACCTTGAGCGCGAGGAGCTGTTCGGAGGTCTTGAGCTTCCACTGGGACCGGTCGCCGGTGTCGGCGGGCCCGGGGTCGTAGGCGATGGGTTCGAGGGCGTGGTGGACGATCTCGTCCGCGAGGGAGCGGGGGGTGTACTCGATGCCGCCGTCTCGCCGGGTGGAGGTCTCGGTCACGTAGAAGGTGCCGGGGAGCAACACGATGGGCAGCCCGCGCAGGTCGTCACGGATCACTGCCGCAAACGGGAGGAGCCGTTCGGTGAGCTCGCCGGTCTCTGCTGCTTCACGGAGGCGTCGGCGTTGGTCGTCGGCGACGGTGGTGTTGACCTTGGCGACGTCGCGCTTGGGCACGCCGAGCTCGGAGAGCAGCTGACTGAGCTGTTCGGTGCCCTGGGCGGCTGCTGCTTCGAGGCGGGCGAGGGTGACTTCGCTCTCCTCGCCTGCTTTGCCGACGAGGCCGACGGTGACCTCGTTGATGGGCAGGGCGGTGTGGTCGAGGAGGCCTTCGTAGACGTGGCCGATCTGCTCGACGTCGAGGGACCGGAACGAGAGCCGGCGGGTCTCGGTGACGCCCGCTTCGCTGAAGCGCAGCTCCTGCACGGCGCTGAGCACGCCGTGCATGGTGCGGTCGTCGATGCGCAGCCCATGGGCGTGGTCGCTGCGCCAGGTGCCGCCGGTGCGGCCTTCGAGGAACGGGTAGCGGTCGGGGTCGAACAGGCCGCCGCCGTATGCGGGGATGCGCAGCAGGTCATGGGTGAGCCCGCCGTGCACGGCCCGGAACAGCGCGAGCAGCCTGGGCCAGACGGTGAAGGAGTAGTCAAGGGGTTCGTCGGCGTCGAGGCGGGCCTTGAGCTGGCCGAGCAGCGTGCTGGCGGCGTAGTTGTCGTCGTAGCGGGCGTCACCGAGGGGCAGCAGTCGACGCTCTTCGGCATACAGGAGGAACACGATGCGCATGAGCACCGTGCACGACGCCTGGTAGATCGCGGTCGGGTCGACACCGAGCAGGGGGCTGGTGGCGCGGTCGGCCCGGTCGCGCTCGGCACGGGAGATCGCGGCCACGAGCAGCTCGACGGCTTGTCGGACCTGGAGGCCCAGCTGGTTGGTGACGGCGGTCTGGGCGTTGGCCGACTCGGCGAGCAGCGCCTCGAGCTGGTTGGGCCCCGCGACGGAGAAGAACCGCTTGGCACCGAGGATGGTGGTGAAGCTGTCGAGCAGCGCGGCCTCGCCGCCCTCGGCGAACACCGAGGCGATCCAGGTCGCGCTGCCGACACCACCGTTCGGGTTGGCCCACACCAGGGTGAAGGTGTCGCCGTCGGTCACCAGTCCGAGCTGGCAGCCCACCGATCGGCACAGCGCGGCCATGCGGTCGACCGGGCTGGCCGACCACGACTCGGCCGGCAGATGGGCACGCATCGCCGTTCCCGCCGGATGGACCGACACCAGCAACCGCGCCGCACCTCCCGGTGCCCCGGGTGCTGACGGGGTGAGCACGGCGAAGTCGGGGCGCAGCAGCACCCGGTG
>JBIKWW010000106.1:0-9315 GCA_044356125.1 Acidimicrobiia bacterium | reverse complement strand
CGGCCCGGGACCGGCCTGCCCGGGACCGGCACCGCAGGGACCGGCCGTGCGGCCTTCGGGTGGCGCCGGGCACTCGCCGAGATCAGCCCCCCCGCCCTGCTGCGGCGTGCCCGGCGCCTGCGGGCCGAGCAGCCGGCGGCGGCCCGCCTGATCGCCGTCCAGGCCCTCCTCTACGTTGCCCTGGGCTACTACACGTACTTCTTCACGTACGTGTCCCAGGGGCCGCTGCGCATGGACGAGCGGGCCATCTCGTTGGTGTTCGCCTACTTCTCGGTGATCGGCATCGTCGCCAACACGGTCTTCTTCGCCCGGGTCGGCCGGGTCCGGCGGCCCGACCGGGCGCTCGCCCTCGCCCTGCTCTCGGGCGTCGTGGTGATGGGGCTCTACGCCGTCGTCGGAGCCAGCGTCGTCGGCCTCTACCTCGTGCTGCTCGTCGACGTCGTCACGATCTCGCTGGCCCCGGGGCTGCTCGAGGGGCTGATCGGGAAGAGCACCGAGGAGACCCGTCGGGGCGAGGTGTTCGGCCTCGGTCAGGGCGTGTCGGCGCTGATGACCGTCTTCAGCGCCGTGTTCGCCACCCTGCTGGCGGGCGTCGACGTGCGTCTCCCCTTCGCCCTGTTCGCCGCCGCACTGCTGGCGGCCGCCGTCGTCGCCCGCCCCCGATCTGAACCGCAGGTGAACGCGGGCTTGCATCGCGTCGACGCCGGTTGACAGCGTGGGCGGATGCGGCGTGCCATCGGGGCGGGCCGGCGGGGTGCACCCCGGGGGACACGATGACGGCGGAGACCATGACGGCCGGAGCCGCCGGCCCGGTGACCGCCGCCCCGGCCGCCCGGTTGCGGGACACCCAGTTCGGCTGGCTGTGGGTCAACGCCGTCGCCTTCACCATGATCGCCACGGCCGAGCGGTTCACGTTCGTGTGGCTGGTCATCGAGACCCTCGACGGGCCGTCGTGGTCGGCCGGGGCCGTGCTGTTCTGCCTCGGCCTGCCCGTGTTCCTGCTCGTCCTGCACGCGGGCGCGCTGGCCGACCGCTACGACCGGCGCCGCCTGCTGCTCACGACGCAGGCGGCCGGCGTCATCGTCACGGCCCTCGCCGCGGTCATGGTCGGCACGGGCGTGATGACGGTCCACCTGGCCCTGCTGCCGGCCGCCGCCCTGGGCTGTGCCATGGCCTTCGGTCTGCCCATCCGCAGCTCCCTCGTGTCGGCCGTCGTGCCGAGGGAGCTGCTCATGCGGGCCATCGTCACCAACACCGTGGGCGTGAACGTCGCCATGATCGTCGGGCCCGTGATCGGTGGGCTGGCCGTGCGCCGGTTCGGGATCGCCTGGGCCTTCGCCCTCGAGTCCCTGCTGTTCGCCGTCGGCTTCCTGGCCGTGCGTCCGCTGCGGCTCCCCCCGCCGGCTCCCCCGCCGGCTCCCTCGGCGGCGAGACCCGTCGGCGAGGGCCGTTGGGAGACGCTGCGTCACCTGGACCGCTCGATCCGGGCCTCGATCGCCGAGGGTCTGCGCTTCGTGTGGTCCTCGCCGTCGCTGCGGGCCCTGTTCTTCCTGCTGACCGTGGGCGGGTTCCTGATGATGGGCGCGTCGGCCGCCCTGCTGCCCCAGATCGCCCGCGACGAGTTCGGCAAGGATGCCGACGCCGCCTCCGCCCTGTTCGCCTTCATGGGGGTGGGCATGACGGGCACGTCGCTGTTCATCCTCACCCGGCGCACCCTGGGCCGGCGGGGCCTGGTGTTCCTCGTCTTCATGGTCGGCGGCACGCTGGGCCAGGTGCTCCAGGGCTTCGCCCCGACCTACGCCGTGCTGGCCGGCCTCATGGTGCTGTGGGGCATCACCGGCGGCTGGTACGTGAACCTGAACCAGACCCTCATCCAGGCCGCCACCCCCCTCGACACCATGGGCCGCGTCATGAGCCTCAACGTGCTCGCCAACAGCGGCCTCGCCCCGCTCGGCTCGCTGCTGGCCGGGGCCCTGGCGGGCACGGCCCTGGGGGTGCGGGGCACCTACTCGCTCTTCGGCGCCATCGGCCTGGTGTGCGTGCTGGGCACGCTGGCCTGGAGCCGGTCCCTGCGCACCCTGCCCTAGTGGGCCCCGCCCATCGGCCGGTCGGGCCGGTCAGGGCGGTCTGGCCGGTCAGGCCGGTCAGGCGGGGCCGAACCGGGGAGCCCGCTTCTCCCGGTGGGAGGCCACGCCCTCCACCGCGTCGGGGCCGCCGAAGCCGAGGAACTCCATGGCCAGCGACACGTCGAAGGCGGGCTCGAACTGGCGGTACCAGTGGTTGAGGGCGTGCTTGGTCCAACGGGTGGCGGTGGGCGACACGGCGAGGAGCTTGGCGGCGACATCGAGCGCGGCCCGGTCGAGCGTGTCGGGCTCGACGGCCAGCGAGACCAGGCCGATCCGCTCGGCCTCGGCCCCGCTGATGGCGTCGCAGGTGAGCAGGTAGTACTTGGCCTTGGCCATCCCGCACAGCAGCGGCCAGCAGATGGCGGCATGATCGCCGGCGGCCACGCCGAGGCGGGTGTGACCGTCGATGATGCGGGCCGTCGTGGCGGCGATCGAGATGTCGGCCAGCAGCCCGGCGACCAGCCCGGCCCCGACGGCCGGGCCGTGCATGGCCGACACGATCGGCTTGGAGCAGTTGATGATGTTCATCACCAGGTCGCGGGCCTCGCGCATGACCCGGACGCGCTCGTCGAAGCTGGCGATGATCCCGTCGATGAGATCGAAGCTGCCGCCGGCGGAGAAGGCCTTGCCGGCGCCTCGCAGGATGGCGACGTCGGTGTCGGGGTCGCGGTCCACGACGGGCCACACGTCGGCCAGGTGGCCGTGCATGGCGGGCCCGACGGCGTTCAGGTTGGGCCCGTCGAGGGTGATGCGCAGCACCCGTGGTGCGGGCCGGTCGAAGCGGAGGGTGTCGAAGACGGCGTAGCGGGTGAGGTCGTCGGTCGGACCGTCGGCGGGGGTGGTGGTCTCGCTGCTCATCGACCGGCGAACCTACTCAGTCGGCGGCCGCGGCCGAGGGGTCGGGGACGCCCGGCCGTCGTTGCGGTCCTCGCCGTCGTCGCCGTCGTCACCGCCTTCGCCGTGACGGGTCTCCGGAGATCACGGCTCCCACCACGGCCATCACCGGAACGACCAGCATGGCCCGGCGCAGCCCCACCGAATCGGAGAGCACCCCCAGGGCGAGGGGCCCGACGGTCACCCCCAGCCCGGAGGCGAGCGCGCCGTACGCTCCGAGCGCCACGGAGTCGACCACCCGGCTCGTGGCTCCCTGGAAGCGGTCGAGGCTGAGCGGGTAGAGGGGTCCGGCGCCGAGTCCCGTCAGCGCCACGCCCACCGAGCGGACCTCGAGCGTCGGCCCGCCCACCAGCAGCAGCGTCCCCGCGGCGGTGAGCAGGTAGCTCCGGCGCAGCAGCGACGGGCCGATGCGGTGCAGCAGCGCCGGCACCGCCAGACGCCCGGCGAAGATCCCCAACCCGTGCAGCGAGGCCAGCAGGGGCGCTGCTCCTGATGACGCACCGCCCACCTCGCGGAGGTAGGCGACCACCCAGAAACCGGGAGAGAAGTCCACGACCGTCGCCAGCACCACCCGTGTCCAGGGGCCGAACACGTCCCCGCGCAGCAGCCCGCGGGCCCGGAACGGGCCGTGGCGCTCACCCGAGGGCACCACCACGGGGCGGGCCACGACCACGAGGGCCACCCCGATGGCGGCGGTCAGCGCCAGGTACGGCAGGCGCCAGCTGAGACCGGCGCCGAGGGCCGCTCCCACGAGCAGGGCGTAACCGACCCCGGCCAGGCCGGGGACACCGTTCACGGCCGAGAAGGCGGCGGCCCGATGCTCGCGGTGGTGGTCGCTGATGACCCCGGGCATGACCATCACCACCATCGCCGCGCCCGTGCCGCTGGCCGCCGTCCCGGCCAGCGTGACGGGCCAGATCGCCCCGGTGCACAGCAGCAGCACACCGGAGGCGATGAGCCCGGCCGACCCCGCCAGGGCGTTGCGACGCCCGATCCGCTCGACGATCCGCACCCCGAAGACCCCGAGGCCGATCAGGGCCAGGCCGAAGGTGCTGCCGTGCAGCGCGGCGACCAGGCCGCTCAGCCCGAACTCGTCGCGCAGCTCGCCGAGCACCACGCCGACGCTGAGCGCACCGACGAGCAGGCAGTAGCACAGCGAGGCGGCCAGCGACAGCCGATCCCAGCGGAACCGGTCGGCGGGGTCGGGCGTCGCCGGCTTCGTCACCGGAGGAGTCTGGTCGACGGAACGGGCCCTCCCGGCGCGCCCGGCACCGCCGTCGTGCTACGAATCCCTCCCGGTGGATCCCACGGCCGACGACCAGGTCGCCGCCGCCGACGGCGGTGGGCTGTTCCGCAGCCTCCGCTACCCCGGTGCCAAGCGCTACTTCCTCGGGCTGGCCGCTTCGATGGTCGGCACCTGGATGCAGTCGATCGCCCTGTCGTGGCTGGTCGTGAAGGACCTCGGCGGTGGGGGGTCCACCCTGGCCCTCCTGCAGGTCTTCCAGTTCGCGCCGATGCTGGTGCTCGGGGCCTGGGCCGGGGCCCTCTCGGACCGCCTCGACAAACGGCGCCTGATGCTCGTCACCCAGACCGCCATGGGCGGCGCTGCGCTCGCCCTGGCCGCCCTCGACTTCACCGGCCGGGCCACGCTCGGCCCGGTCCTGGCCCTCGCCTTCGTGGCCGGGGTGGCGCAGGCGTTCGACACGCCGGTGCGTCGGGCCATGGTGGGCGATCTGGTGCCGCCTGCCGCCGTGCCCAACGCCATGTCGCTGAACACGGGTGTGATCACCTCGTCGCGGGTGCTGGGCATGGCCGTCGGCGGCTACGTCACCCGCTTCTGGGGCACGTCGTGGTGCTTCCTGGCCAACGGCCTGTCGTACCTGGCGATGATCGCGGCGATCATCGGCATGGTCGAGCGGGCCCACGCCACCCGTTCGGCCGAGGAGGGTGGTTCGGCCCGCGACGGCCTGCGTCACGTCTGGCGGTCGCCGGTGCTGCGGCCGATGGCGATCGGCCTGACGATCGTCGCCACCTTCACCTACAACTACACGCTGACCTTCCCGCTGATCGTCAAGGAGGTCTTCGGCCGCGACGCCGACGGGCTGGGGACGATCATGGCCTTCGTCAGCGTCGGCAGCTTCGCCGGGGCGATGCTGTCGGCCAAGCGCCGCCGACCGTCGCTGCCGGTGTTCTTCGGGGCCTCCCTCGGCATGGGGCTCACCGCTGCCGTCGGTGCCGCCTCACCCACCTACGTGCTGTGCGTGGCGGCCATGGTGCCCATGGGCCTCTGCGCCGGGCTGCTCATGGCCCAGTCGAGCGGGCTGTTCACCTGGTACTCGCCCTCCACGATGCGGGGCCGGGTGCTGGCCCTGCAGAGCGTCGTGTTCATCGGTTCCACCCCCATCGGGGCGCCGGTCATCGGTGCCGTGGCCGACCACGTCGGCCCGCGCTGGGGCCTCGGGGTCGGGGCCGTCGCCGCCGTGGCGGTCGGGCTGGTGGGGCTCCCCCTGGCGGTCTCCCGGTCGAGGCCGGGCGACGGTGAACCCGGACCGGGGAGCGCCACCGATCGCATCACCGGCGGCGATGTGCCATCCCCGCCGGGTCCGTTGGTCCATGCCACGATGCGGGCACCTGAACGCCGCTCGTTCCCGGGCCGCTCGCGGCTCAGCTGACCGCCCTGTCCGCACCCGGCCCCGGCCCTCGGCCGTCGCCGGGTGTACGTGCTCGACGATCGCGGCACTGGTCACCGACCTGCTCGACGCCGGCATGTGAGTGCCACGGGTCCGGGTCGCTACCGTGTCGCCCATGGCCCGTCCTCCCGTCGATCCCAACCTCGAGCTCGGCCGCGTCGGTCTGTGGACCGGCGTGCTCGACGCTCATCCCACGTCGGTCGCCCGTGAGGCGGCGCAGCTCGTCGAGGAGCTGGGCTTCCGCACGCTGTGGATCCCGGAGGCGGTCGGTCGTGACCCCTTCGTGGCGGCCTCGACGCTGCTGTCGGCCACCTCGCGGCTGAACATCGCCACCGGCATCGCCAACATCTACGCCCGTGACCCGATGACCATGGCGTCGTGCACGAAGACGCTGTGCGAGGCCTACGGCGGGCGCTTCCTCCTCGGGATGGGCGTGAGCCACGGCCACCTGGTGGCCGGGATCCGCAAGCACGACTGGTCGAAGCCCCTGAGCTATATGCGCGCATATCTCGAGCGCATGGACTCCGACAAGGCGCTGTTCATGGCCGTCGGCCCACAGAACCCGCCGATGCGGGTGCTCGCCGCGCTCGGCCCGAAGATGCTGGAGCTCTCGGCGACCGAGTGCAACGGGTCGCATCCGTACTTCACCACGCCCGTCCACACGCAGATCGCCCGTGAGGTCATGGGGCCCGACGCCTGGCTGCTGCCCGAGCAGATGGTCGTGCTCGAGACCGACCCGGAGAAGGCCCGGGCCATCGCCCGTCGGGGGATGAAGATCTACCTGGGGCTTCCCAACTACTTCAACAACCTGCGCCGCATCGGCTTCGATGAGTCCGACTGGGCCGACGGCGGCTCCGACCGCCTGGTCGACGCCATCACCGCGTGGGGCACCGTGGACCAGATCGCCGCCCGGGTGAAGGAGCACCATGACGCCGGCGCCGACCACGTCTGCGTGCAGGTCCTCCGGGCCGACAGCGCCATCCCCCGCACCGAGTGGCGGGAGCTGGCCGCGGCCCTGCTCTGATCGAACCGGCAGTGGTCCGGCCCACCGATCCGGCCGACGCGGGCGTGCTCCGGGCGTGACAGGCTGTCGTCGTGGTCACCCGCGACGGCATCAGTCACCACGCCCACGAGGAAGGTCATCTCTCGGACCGTGCCGCCATCCTGCGCGCCGGGGTGCTCGGGGCCAACGACGGACTGCTGTCCACGGCCAGCCTCGTCGTCGGTGTGGCCGCCGCCGACCCGTCGAGGACGGCCGTGCTCACGGCCGGGATCGCCGGGCTCGTGGCCGGGGCGCTGTCGATGGCGGTGGGTGAGTGGTCGTCGGTCAGCTCCCAGCGCGACGCCGAGGAGGCGGATCTGGCCAAGGAGCGCCATGAGCTGGCCCGCGCTCCCGAGGCCGAGCGGATGGAGCTGGCCGCCATCTACCGGCGCCGCGGGCTGAGCCCATCGCTGGCCGAGGCCGTCGCCGTGGAGCTCAGCGGGGCCGACGCGCTGCGCCACCACGCCCGCGACGAGCTCGGTCTCGATCCCGACAACCTGTCGCGTCCGGGGCAGGCGGCCACGGTGTCGGCGGCCAGCTTCGCCATCGGGGCCCTCGTGCCGATCGTGGCGGTGAGCGTCGTGGGAGCGTCCGTGCGGGTGATGGCCGGGGTGATCTCCGCCCTGGCGGGCCTGGCTGCGCTGGGCTGGATGGGGGCCCGTCTGGGCGGGGCCGACTGGCGCAAGCCGACGTCGCGGGTGCTCATCGGTGGGGCGATCGCCCTGGCCGTCTCCTACGCCATCGGCTCGGCGGTCGGCGCCGTCGTCTAGCCCATCAGGGGAACTCGGCGCCGGGCCGGCGGCTCTGGGCCAGCGAGAGCCCGATGGCGCCTGCCAGCACGACGGCGATGACGCCCAGGGAGACCGGCGTGGGGATGTGGTACCACTCGGCGATCAGCATCTTCACGCCGACGAAGGCGAGGATCACCGCCAGGCCCTGCTGCAGATAGGTGAAGCGGGCGTGCATGTCGGCGAGCAGGAAGAACAGGGCGCGCAGACCGAGGATGGCGAAGGCGTTGGAGCTGAAGACGATGAACTGCTCCCGGCTGACGGCCAGCACGGCGGGGACGGAGTCCACGGCGAAGATCACGTCGGTCGCTTCGACGAGCAGCAGCACGGCGAACAGCGGGGTGGCCGCCCGGCGACCGTCGACGCGGGTGAACAGGCGCTGGCCGTCGAGGTTCGGGGTGGTGTGCACGAAGCGGCGGATCAGCCGGAAGAAGAACCCCTCCGAGGGGTCGTGGGCGTCGTCGTCGTGCTGGAACAGCAGCTTCCAGGCGGTCCACAGCAGGAACGCCCCGAAGAGGTACAGCACCCACGAGAAGCGGTCGATCACCGCCATCCCGGCGAAGATGAACACCGCCCGCATGACGAGGGCACCGAAGATGCCCCAGAACAGCACCCGGTGCTGATAGGCGCGGGGGACCTTGAAGTAGGTCATCAGCAACGCCCACACGAAGACGTTGTCGATGCTGAGGCTCTTCTCGATGAGGTAGCCGGAGTAGTACTCGCCCGCCGCCGATCCGCCCCATGCCCACCACACGACGGCTCCGAAGGCGAGCCCCACGCTGATCCAGGCGACGGTCTCGAGGGCGGCCTCGCGGGTGGACACCTCGTGGGCTTCGCGGTGGACGACGAGGAGATCGACCAGCAGCATGGCCAAGATGGCACCCAGCAGTGCGACCCAGGCCCAGCCGGGGACGTTCAGGTCGACGAAGCTGTGGTCGCCGTCGCTCGCGGCGGCCAGGACGGCGGGGATGACGGGGATGACGGGCACGAGCGGGCGAGGCTACCGCTCCACCGACCGGGCCGGGTCGGGAACCGACGTCAGCGCGGCTCGAACCACAGCGACTCGGCGTCCCCGTAGGAGATGGTGAGCTCCTCGCCGGCCCGCACCGCCCGCTGCGTCGTCAGCCGTACCCGCGACGGCCGCCGCAGGACCTCGTACCCGGTGTTGGGGTCGGCCGCGTGGTTGTAGAGCGAGCCGTAGCCGAGCGCCAGGACGACCCCGCCGGCGGGGTCCTCGTAGCAGTAGCCGTGGAGCCCGCCGGCGTCGACGGCGCGCCATTCGTCGTCGTCGAGGGGGAGCGCCGGGCACTCCTCGACGACCGTCCCCGCCGCCAGGTCGGCGGTGGCGAACACGCCCCGGCCGTGGCGGCCCGACGGCCGGACCTCGATGAGCGTCGAGGGTCGCAGGTTGGCGGCGGTGCGGCGGGGTGCGGCCATGGAGCGCGCGTTCGTAGCAGACGGCAGCGGCCCTGCGGACGGCTCAGGTGGTGACGACGGGCAGCTTCGAACGCAGCACGTCGATGCCCTGGGAGTCGGTGGCGCCGATGCGCACCAGCTCGGTGCGCGGCAGCGAGGTGCTGCCCGGGCAGACCAGCCACTGCTCCACCCCGGGCGGGAAGACGAACGAGCCGAGCTCCACCCGGCTGCCCGATGCCGTCTCCACCCACCACGAGTAGCGCTCGCCGACCCGCAGGCCCTGGGTGTAGAGCGCCGCGTACGTGCCTGCCGCCCCGCTGCCGATCCACGCCCACGCCCGGACCGGGCCCGTGGCGACC
>JBIKWW010000105.1:0-9317 GCA_044356125.1 Acidimicrobiia bacterium | reverse complement strand
CGTCAACCTCATCGAGCCGGCGCCCGGTACCGTGACCTTCAACGGCACCGGTCGCACCGACAACAGCTTCCAGGCCCAGCTCGCCTTCCGCGGCGTCCCTGTCCTCGGCAGCCCCGTGGACTTCACGGGGACGGTGCAGGGGACGAGCGCAGGCCAGATCACCTACGACGTCGCCGCCCGCATCACGAACGCGTCCTTGGGGATCCCCGGCTTCAACCTCTCCGAGGGCAACGTCCGATTCACCCGTGACCAGACGGTGATCGACGGCAAGGCGACCGCCGCGAACGGTGAGGTGGCGTTGACGCTCAACGGCACCTACGAGGCCGAAGACGACTGGACCGCGAACATCACGGTCGACACCGCCAGCCCGAAGGGCAGCGGCACCTGGAGGCCGACTCCCACGATGCTCCCGACGCTGGAGGTGCCGCGCGCGAACTTCAGCGGGATGCTGCGCCGGATCGACGGCGCACCGGTCGAGTTCGACGCGACCGCATCGCTCGCCGCTCCCGTCACCATCATCCAGGGCAACGTCGTGCTCAACACGGCGTCGGTGCGGATCGCCAACATCGCCCCGCCGCAGGGTTGCCCGATCCAGGCCGGCGAGGCATGGATCGACCTGCGCGGCTCGGGTCGCCTGACCCTGCCCCAGGCACCGGTCGTCGACCTCGCTGCGAGCTCGTGCCTCGGCCTGCAGAGCGGCCAGTTCCGCCTGGCCACGACGGCCGATCTCAACAGCTGGAAGCCGAAGGCCGACCTGAACCTGACCGTCGAGCAGTTCGGCTTCGAGGTCGTGAAGGTCGGCAACCAGCTGCGCATCGCCGGTGACGGCGAGCTGCGCTTCGAGAACGCCCGCGGCCTGGCACGCGTCGAGTTCCGGTCACCCAACACCCTGATCATCGATGGCGGCGTCGACCTCTCGACGCTGTCGCTCGGCGGCGGCTCGGGCCACCTGATCCTGGCAACCCAGCCCGTGACCGCCTACACCAACCCCGCCGATCCGAACCTCGGCAGCGTCGACCTCGTCGCCGGCCTCACCGCCGTCACGAGCATCCAGCTCGACGAACCCACCCGGACGTTCCTCGTGCAGAAGCTCGGCGTGCCGCAGGGCAGCGTGCCCGAACGGCTCCAGGCGAAGGCCCAGATCGGCGGCGCCGCGGTGCGGCTCGAAGCGGCGCTGCAGTTCCCCGACGTCGGCCTCCCGATGTACGTGAGCTGTCCGTCGGGCACGCCGTGCACCGACGACACCCGTACCTCGATGCACCTGAAGTCCATCTTCTTCCGCCTCGAGAGCACGGGAAGCCTCGGCCTCGGCGCATCCGTCAACATGCACCTGCCCAAGCCCGATGCCAAGGGAAGGGCGAGTGACATCACCCTCGTCGGATCGCTGACGGTCACGCCGCCGGCGACGCTCGGCATCGAGCTCTCGATGGTCGGCACGCTGAACAACGCGCTCGGCATCCAGGGCCTTGTGCTGAGCAACATGGCCGTGCAGGGATCGCTCGACTTCTCGGCGAGTGGCGTGCCGGTGCCCGTGGAGCTCGGCATGACGGCGACGGTCAACGACCTGCCCACGTTCATCAAGAACCCGCTCGGTATCGTCGGCACCGAGAACATGACGTTCGCGCTGAACATCTCGCCGCTGTCGCCCATCTTCCAGCTCACGCTGGGCAAGCCGGACAACCAGACCTTCCTCAAGCCCCTCACCCCGCTGGGCACGGCCTACCGGGACCAGCTCACCGTCGACTTCGCCGAGATCTACATCGCCCCGCTGGGCGGCAACGTGGGGGAGATCCAGGTCGCTCCCGGCATCAACGTGCAGTTCGACGGCACGATCATGGGCACGCTCACCAAGGCCAAGCTCACGCTCGACCCGACGACGCTGGCGATGGCCGGCAAGCTGTTCGTCGACAGCTTCGACGTGAGCGGCATGAAGGTCGACCAGACCGATCTGAGCCTCGAGATCACGCCCACCAAGTTCGACCTCGACATCAACGGCGGCTTCGCGCTGCCCGACGGCGGGCCCCGGGCCACCGTCGACGGGCGCCTGCTCGCCCAGGTCGGGGCCACCGACCCGATCCGCCTCGACCTCACCGCCACGGCGGCCAACTGGACGGTCCAGCCCGGCACGACGTTCAGCAGCTTCACGCTGAGCGTGAATGGCGGGCTCACATCGCTCTCCTCGCCGCCGAACCTCACCGTCGCCGTCAACGCTGCCGGTGCGGTGCTCGGCACGAACGTCCCCAACTTCGGTGGTGCAGTCGTGCTCGCCACCGGAGAGCTCCGCTACCTCGGCCTGCAGGTGAACCCGGCGACGATGGTCGTCGGCGGCACCACCGTCTCGGGCAATGGCTGCCGGACGCGGCTCACGGCCCCGGCCTCCGTGCCGGCCCAGGTGCTGCCCGGCACCACCACTTCGGGCGTGTGCGTCCAGTTCACCTACGACAAGCCCGGCGACGCCGCCGCGGTGGTGGGCACCCGCCTGAACGGGCGGCTCACGTCGGCCGGCATCCAGGCGAGCGTCAACGGCAGCATCGATGCCACGGGCCTCGCCTTCTCCGGTTCGCTCAGCCTGCCGAGCTTCGGGGCCACGACCATCGACGGCCGCCTGTTCTCCGGTGACGCTGCTGCACTCGCAGCGATCCCCGCCGCCGAGCGCCCGAAGAACGTGGACGGCATCGCCGTCGCCCCGGTCACCGGCGACTGGCGCCTGAACGGCACCTTCGCCCCGACCGGCCCCCTCAACGGGACGTCGCTCACGCTGACCGGCGGACGCGTCGGCGGGCAGGACTTCGTGAAGGGCAACGGCACGCTGAGGGTCGGCGGCACGCAGCTCGCCGACGGCGCGATCGCGTTCACCAGTGCGCAGATGACCATGAGCGGCTCGCTGAACCTGCCCCTGCCGCCCAAGCAGGGCCAGACCGGCGGGAAGGTCGCCGTGGCCGTCAGCGGCAACGTGGCCTACCCGACCGACAAGACCGGGCTCAGCGTCACGTTCACGGGCGACGTCAACGTCGCCGGTGGTGGCATCACCTCGAACGCAACGGCCGCCTTCACCTTCCTCGAGCGCAAGAGCCAGACCACCGATCGACTCGACTTCGACGGCATCGCCACCAACTGGCCGCTGTCGGCAGGCGCCAAGGTCGACAAGCTGACCGTCGGCTTCCACGCCGACATCCCCAAGACCGGCCTCGCCGCCAACGCCACTGCGAGCGTCAACGCCGAGCTGACCGTGCTGGAGCGCAAGGTCGTGCTCGTCGGCTCGGGCACGATGGCCAACGGCGTCGTCACCGCCTTCGACCTCGCGGCCGGCACGTCCCAGATCACCCTCGGCGTGGACCCCAACGCCACGATCATCGGCGGCAAGGGATGCCCCGGCACGGCGGCGACCGACGGGCCGTGCGTGCGGCTCACCTACACGGCCTCACCGCTGCTCGCCCAGATCAAGCTCAACGGCTCGCTCACCACGCCCGGCCTGACCACCAGCTTCGACGGCACGGTGGGCACCAGCGGCGTCGACTTCAACGGCACCACGACGATGCCCAACGGTGACACCGTCACCGTCAACGGCACGATCGTGACCGCCAACGGCAGCGGCATCAACGTCGTCAGGGTCAACAGCGACGGCTCCGAGTCCACCGTGGCGGCGGTCAAGAACGACATCAGCTTCGGTGGCACTTGGTCGCCGAAGGGCCTGCTCGACGGGAGCTCGCTGAACCTCCGCTCCGGTCGGGTCGGCGGCATCGGCTTCGGCCACGCCAAGGGCGCCACCGTCGTCGGCGGGTTCCCGCTCAGCGACGCCCGGGTCACCTTCACCGACACGGGCAGCACGGTGAACGGGACCACCAACCTGCCGGTGTCGTCCTCCCCGGACTGCGCGACCCTGAACCCGGCCACCGGGCCGGTCACCATCAAGCTCACCGGGTCGTTCGCTGCAGCCGAGATCATCCTCACCGGCTCGCAGAGCCAGTCTGCCTGCACGGGCGCTGCCTCCGTCGAGGGCCGTCTCGTGGCGACGCCCACCAGGACGACATTGAGCGGCACGTTGCGCAACTTCACGTTCGGACCGGCGCGGCTCAACTCGCTGAAGGCGACGCTGTCGTCGTCGACGGCGACCACCGCGACGATCGACAGCGACGCCACGCTGCTCGGCGTGCAGGTGCTCGGCTCGGGTTCGGCCACCGTCTCGGGCGGGCGGGTCACGGCGTTCAACCTCGCCGCCTCGTCGGCGCGGGTGGTGGTGCTGTCACCCAACGTCACGCTCACCTCCGGCGGCACGTGCGGCACCGGCACCGCAGCGTCCCTCGACGGTCCCTGCTTCACCCTCGACTTCAGCAGCGCCCGGAGCGGGGCGGACCGCCTGCGCTCGTCGTTCTCCGGACGCACGACCGTGAGCGGCCTCACCGCCACCCTCAACGGCCAGATCGCCAACGGGCAGACCACCGTGCAGGGCAACCTCGACACCGGCCGCTTCGGCACCGTCGACGTCGTCGGCGCCCTCTTCACCGACGTCCCGACGTCCCGCACGTCGTCGGTGTCGGTCGACGGCTCCACCTACAACCTCGCGACCATCGCCACCGGAGCGGGCGCCAACTTCAACAACGCCACGAAGGGCGACTTCGTCCTCGGCCTCAAGGTGGGCGTGAACCCGGCCGGCAGCGTGGGCGGCTTCCCACTCGCCGGCATCAACGTCAACGCCGGCCGCATCGGGTTGGTCGCCTGGGTCCGAGGCTCGGGCGACGCCACGGTCGGCGAGTCCTCGGTCGACGTCGACGGCACCATCAGCAGGTCGGGCACGGCGATCAACGTCAACTTCACCGGCAACGGCGTCCTGAAGGTCGGCGGCTACACGCTGGCCAACGGCACGGTCGCCATCACCAACACGGGCGCGGCGGTCTCGGGCCGGGTCACCGCCCCGAACCCGGCCGGCGGCGCGGCCCTCATCGACGTCACCCTCACCGGGACGCTGTGCACCAACCGCTGCCCAGCGCTCTTCCCCCCGACGACGACCGCCCTCACGGGCGCCGCGGGCACCAGTCGCTCCTTCACGGGTGGGTCCGGAATCGGCGAACCGATCACCGGCGTCGCGGGCACGCAGACGGCGACGACGCCCGATCCCGCCGGGCCGTTCTTCCAGCTCTCGCAGACGGCGGCGCTGCGGGTCTCGGGCTTCACCGTGAACGGCAGCTACACGCTGAGGAAGCTGGCCGCCGGCTCGGCGAGCTTCACCTTCGCAGGCGACATCGACACGGCGGTCGTCGCCGCCAACGTGTCGGGCAACCTCGCGGTGTCGGGCACCTCGGTGACGCTGTGCGCCACGGGGACCGGCTCGGTGAAGGTCAGCGGCGCCGACCCGACGGGCACCATCTCGTTCTGCACGAACCCCGCCACCGTCTCGGTCAACCTCACCCGGGGCGACTTCCGGTTCTCCGGGAACATCACCTCCACGTCGATCGCGCTCGATGCCTCCGCGGCGGGCGTCTGGATCGCCGTGGACTGGCACCCGCCGTGCCGGGTGGACAACCCGGCGACCCTGAACGTCAACGAGGGCTTCGCATCTTGTCGGGACCGGGTGACGTACAACCTCACCGGCAAGCTGCGGATGTCGACCTCGGGCACGCCCACCTTCAGCGTCGAAGGATCGGGGCAGGCGAGCTGGTTCACCGACAAGACCAACGCGGACCCGCCGCCGTCGAGCACCGAGCCGCGCAATGCCGAGCTCATCGCCCGAGTCGGGTTCCGCACCAGCCCGCTGCGGGTGTGCATCAACGTCGGCGGCGAGAAGTGCTCCCCCGCCCTCGGGTGAGCTGACCGAGCACACTCGACCGGCCTCGGCCGGGCCGGGCTCCTCGTCAGCGACCGGCCCGGCCTCAGCGGGCTCACCATGTCGCCGTGGGGTGGGACGCGAACACCTCGGGCAGCTGCTCCGCGGCCGACACCGCGTCGCCATGGCGTCCCGACCGGTCGCCCGCAGGCCCCGTCCTGGCCGGGCCACATAGCGGCGGGTGGTCGTTACCTTCGTCACATGGGACCGGCGACCGGGCGGCAGGACGGGATGGAAGCGACGGACGTGGCGACGGAGGCGGCCCAACGGGCGGCCGCCGCCGAGAGCGGCCGTGACCGACGGGGGCCGAAGGTCCGCGTGGCCGCCTTCGGCAGCAGCACGCTCGTCCTGCTGTTCCTGCTCAACCTGATCGACGAGTTCGACCGCGCCGTGCTGGCCGTCGCCCTCGACGACATCCGCAACGACTTCGGGCTGTCCGACGCAACGGTCGGGCTCCTGCCTGCCGCCGTGATCTTCATCACCGGGATCGTGGCCGTCCCGGCCGGGAACTGGGCCGATCGCCACAGCCGGCGCCGGATCCTCGGCGGTGGCGCCCTCGTGTGGGGGGTCGCCGGGCTCTTCGCCGCCGCCGCCCAGAACTTCGGCCAGCTCTTCGCCACCCGCGCCCTGCTCGGCTTCGGTCAGGGCACCATCGGCCCCACCCATCTCAGCATCCTCTCCGACGCCTACCCGGCCCGTGTCCGGGGCCGGGTCCTCGGCTACCACCGCTCGGCCAACCCGGCCGGGCAGGTGCTCGGGGCGCTCATCGGGGGCGCCATCATCGGCGCTGCCGGCTGGCGGTGGGGATTCGTCGCCGCCGCCGTCCCCGGCCTGATCTTCGCCACGGTCGCGCTCGCCGTGCTGCGCGAGCCCCGGCGTGGCCAGGCCGATGTGGCCGACGCCCTCGAGGAGAACCCCACGCTGGCCGCCTTCCTGCGTGAGCCCGAGGACCGTTTCACGCTCCGCCAGAGCATCGGTCGCATCTGGCGCATCCGCAGTCTCCGGTACCTGATCTTCGCCAACGCCACCTTCGGCTTCGCCCTCTTCGGGATGGTGTTCTTCCTCCCCACGTACTTCGAGCGCTCCTTCGACATGGGCGTCGAGGAGGCGGGCGCCGTGCAGGCCCTCATCGCCCTGGGCACCTTCCTCGGAACGTGGTTCGGTGGGCCCATCGCCGACCGCAACCTCCGACGAGGCTTCGGGCACCTGTGCCGGGTCGGGTGCCTGGCCGCGCTCGTGCTGGCGGTGTGCTGGCCGTTGGCGTTCGCCATCGGCATCGCCCCGGTCACGATCGCCCTCCTCGCCGGGAGCTCGCTGCTGTCGTCGCTGGCCGTGCCCGGTGTCGTCGCCGTCGTGGCCGCCACCGCCCCGCCGAGGATCCGCTCCCAGGCCTTCAGCTGCTTCGGCCTGGCCCTGTCGGTGTGCGGCGCGGCGACGGCCCCGGTGCTCATCGGTGCGCTCTCGGAGCTCTTCCAGGCCAACGGCGTGAACGAGGCCGACGCCCTGCGCCTGTCGATGCTGATCCTCGTGGCTCTGGTGATGACCATCGGGACCGCGCTCGTCGTGGCCGCCAGCCGCCATGCCGAGCAGGACGTCACCGACACCATCACGGCCTTCCTGGCCGAGGTCGCCCCCGGCGCTCCCGGCGCTCCCGGCGGCGGCGCTCCCGGCGGCGGCGCTCCCGGCGGCGGCGCTCCCGGCGGCGGCCCGGTCTCCTGATCCCCGGGTCCTCGTGAGGTCGGGCTCTCGTGGGGGCGGGCTCTCGTGGGGTGGCGATGTCGGTGAAGGCTGGGCGTTTGGCCTCTCCGGGACGCGTCCGATTGCCCAGCCTTCACTGATCGGGCGGGGTCTTCGGGTGGCGGGTTGCAATGAGATGGCGACGCCAGTGAAGGCTGGGCGTTTGGCCTCTCCGGTACGCGTCCGATTGCCCAGCCTTCACTGATCGGCGGGGCCCTCCGTCCGGGGACGGGGGGCCGGGGACGGGGGTGCCGGTCGAGGGTCATGGTCCGTCCGGGCCCTTGGTCCGCCCGCCGGCGGACCCGCCAGCGGGGATCCCCCATCTCGGGGCCGCCCTTCGCCCCTGCCCGGAGCGCAGCTACGCCCCCATCATCAGCATCACCGACTCCCGTGCGGGGGTCGACGAGGGGGACCGACATGAAGCGGACATGGATCGGGATGCTCGTGGCGGCCATGGCCGGATGGGGGCTCGTCGGCGTGCCCCCGTCGGCCGAGGCGACGCCGGCGACGGTCGACAACGTGGTCACCACGATCCAGCGGAACGTCGCGGCCGGGAAGTGGACCGTGGTGGCCAAGAACATCGAGGACCTCGAACGCACCATCCGCAACGAGGTCACCGTCCGGCGCAGCACCGTCAGGCTGACGGGCAATCCGTTGCAGGTCCGCCTCGACGCCGTCCAGCGCCGCCTCGATGAGATCAAGAGCGTCTACCAGCCCATCTACGACACCTACGTCTCGCTCACCGATCAGTCCAAGGCCGCCCAGGGTGCCGCCAACGCGGCGATCCGGGAGGAGCTCGTCTCCAGGATCAAGGCGACCCTCGAGCGGGACCTGGTCGGTACCCTCGACACGTCGACGGCCACGAAGATCGTCGCCGCGGTCAAGCGCATGCGGGACCTCGATGCCCTGGCCTCGTACCTGTGGTCCCAGCTCACCAGTATGGCTACCGCCACCAAGGAGGCCGAGGCCGAGCGCAGCCGGCTCGTCCCGCTCAACCGGGCCTTCCTCGCCGTGGTGGAGAAGTTCCGATCCAACGGGGTCACGATCGCCACGACCGTCGCCACGACCGTCGCCCCGACCGTCGCCCCGACCCCGAAGTCGGGGCCCGGAGCGTCGTCGGGGTCTGGGCCGGGTTGGGCCGTCGTGGCCATCGACGACTTCCGCAGCACGGCCTCCCTGGGTGACAGCTACCGCCTTTCGTATGCGCGCGGATCGATTGGCTGGCGCTGGGCTCTGAACAGCGACACCTTCGCCTACACCGCCACCTGGACCGCTCCGCCTCTTGTCATCCGGGCCGGCGACAAGGTCACCCTCACGCTCGGCGTGAACGTGACCGAGAACGTCGGGTCGCAGTACTCGGCCAACGGGAACTTCTCGGTGTTCTTCGACAGCGCCGACGTCGAACCGGGATCGGCGGCGTCGCCCATCGGCCTGCGCTCGGCCGGTGGTGAGGGGAGCTCGGTCGACGTCACCCACGCGTCGAAGGGCGCGCAGAACGTGTCCCGCACCGTCAGCGTGTCGGGTGGGGACCTGCGACCCGGCAGCAAGCCGGGCGCGCGCATGGCCCTGATCGTGAGCGCCTACATCGGGCGCACGGCGGGGACGCGCTACGTGTACGAGTGGCAGACCAATCCGGCGCCGATCGCCGACCCATCGCTCAGCACCACGGCGGTTCCGGGCACCACGGCGGTTCCGGGCACCACGGCGGTTCCGGGCACCACGGCGGTTCCGGGCACCACGGCGGTTCCGGGCACCACGG
>JBIKWW010000104.1:0-9320 GCA_044356125.1 Acidimicrobiia bacterium | reverse complement strand
CCGGCGTCGTCGCCCGCCCAGGCCTCGAGAGCCTCGGGGTGGGACTCCTCGACGAGATGGCCCTGCTGCTCGAACCAGGCGGCGGCGCCCCGGACGGCGGCGTCACAGGCGGTGTCGACGGGACCCGCCAGCGGCCGGGTCATGAGCCCGATGCGGAGCCGCTCGACGGGCGCCCCCACCTCGTCGGCGAAGGGGCGGGAGGGCAGGGGGGCGACGACCCCGTCGCCGGGGACGTAACCGGCACAGGCGTCGAGCAGGGAGGCCGTGTCGCGCACGGTGACGGAGACGACGTGCTGCACCGACACCCCCCATTCGTCCTGGAGCGGACCCATCGAGATCCGACCCCGCGACGGCTTCAGGCCGACGAGCCCGCACGACGACGCCGGGATGCGGATGGAACCACCGCCGTCCGACGCGTTGGCCACCGGGACCATGCCGCTGGCCACGGCGGCCGCCGCCCCGCCGGAGGAGCCACCCGGGGAGTGGTCGAGGTGCCAGGGGTTCCGGGTCGGCCCGTAGGCGAGGGGCTCGGTGGTGGCGACGGCACCGAGCTCGGGGGTGTTGGTGCGACCGAGGATGACCATGCCCGCCCGCCGGTACGCCCGGGTGATGTGGGCGTCGGTCGGGTGCCGGTACCCGGCCGCCTTCATGGCGACGTTGCCGAGGTGCAGCGGATCGCCAGCCGAGCTCGGCCAGAGGTCCTTGAGCAGGGTGGGCACGCCCCGGAAGGGGCCGTCGGGCAGGTCGGCGGAGGCGGCTTCCACCCGGGCTCGGTCGAAGCGACGGTGGATGACGGCGTTGATCCCGGACCGCCCGCCATGGGTGTCGTCGAGCTGCTCGATGCGGTGGATGGCCGCCTCGACCAGCTCGGAGGGGCTCAGCTCCCCCCGGCGGACGAGCTCGGCCTGCGCCGTGGCGTCGAGCGAGGCGGTCGTGCGGGCGATGTCCTCGATGTGGGTCACCCCCGGAGTCTGGTCCCGCCGGTGCCTGCGATGCGACCGGCGGGCGAGGTCATCGACGGTCGGTAGCGTGGGCGCATGCCGTCCGGGGGAGCCGCCGTCGAGGTCAGCGACCTCGTGGTGCGCTACGGGTCGACGACGGCCGTCGACGGGGTCTCCTTCACCGCCGCCCCTGGTGAGGTCCTGGCCGTGCTGGGGCCCAACGGAGCGGGCAAGACGACCACCATCGAGGCCCTGGAGGGCTACCGGCCGCCGACGTCGGGCACCGTCCGCGTCCTCGGTCTCGACCCCCGGCGCGACGCCCGGGCGCTGGCCTCCCGCATCGGGGTGATGCTCCAGCGCGACGGGGTCTATCTCACGATGGGCCCGGCCGACGTCCTGCGCCTCTTCGCCGCCTACTACGGCGACCGCGCCCGGCCCGCCGCCGAGGTCCTCACGCTGCTCGGGCTCGACCGCGTGGCCCGGACACCGTGGCGGCGGCTCTCCGGCGGTGAGCAGCAGCGCCTCAAGCTGGCCATGGCGATCATCGGGCGCCCCGAGGTCGCCTTCCTCGACGAGCCCACGGCGGCGGTCGACGCCGACGCCCGGCGGATCGTGCGTCGCATCATCGACGAGCTGCGCGGCGAGGGGTGCTGCGTGCTCGTCTCCACCCACGAGCTCGACGAGGCCGAGCGCATGGCCGACCGCGTGGTGATCCTCGACCACGGCCGCGTCGTGGCCGACGGAACCCCGGCCTCGCTGCGCGACCAGCGGGTCGGCGGCGCCGTCGCCGTCCTGCGCTTCAGCACGTCGGCGACGATCGACACCGGGTCGCTGTCCGTCCACCTGGGGGCGGCCGTCACCGGGAGCGGTCCCGGCCAGTACGTGGCGGAGCTGGAGCCGACCCCGGCGGCGGTGGCTTCGCTGACGGCCTGGCTGGCCGACCACGGGGTGGAGCTCGGTGACCTGCGGGCCGGACGGGCGTCGCTCGAGGACGTGTTCCTGGCCCTCACCGCCCCGGGCGGCGAGCCACCCCCCACCAACCGGGCCCGGACCCGGCGGCGTTCATGAGCGCGCTCGGCGCCCAGCTGCGCGCCGAGGTCACCATGACCCTGCGGCGGGGCGAGTCGGTCCTGCTGGCCCTGGGCATCCCGGTGCTGCTGCTGGTGTTCTTCTCCAGCGTCGACGTCGTCGCCGTCCCGGCCGGCACGCCCCGGCGGGTCGATTTCGTGGCCCCCGGGGTGCTCGCCCTGGCCGTGCTCTCGGCCGCCTTCACCGGGCCCGCCATCGCCACCGCCTTCGAGCGCCAGTACGGCGTGCTCAAGCGGATCGGGACCACCCCGCTGGGTCGGCCCCGGCTGCTCGTCGCCAAGATCGCCGCCGTCGCCGTGGTGGAGGCCGTGCAGTTCGTGGCGCTCGTCGCCGTCGCCGTGGCCCTCGGGTGGCGGCCGGACGCGTCGGGGGTCCCGGGCGCGGTCCTGGCCGCACTGTTCGGGACGGCCGCCTTCACCGGGCTGGCACTGCTGATCGCCGGGACGATGCGCGCCGAGGCGGTGCTGGCCGCCGCCAACGGCCTCCACATCCTGCTGCTGCTCGTCTCGGGGATGGTCGTCGCCCTGGACCGGCTGCCCGGGCCCATGGCGGCGGTGTCCCGGCTGCTGCCCTCCACCGCCCTCACCGAGATCGTGCGGGGGCTGATCGGATCGGATCCGTCCGTTCCCGGCCGCGCCTGGGCCGTGATCGCCGTCTGGGCCGTGCTCGGCCCGCTGCTCGCCATCTGGAGGTTCCGATGGGAATGACCCACCGGGTCGGCCCCGCCAACCGGGCCGACCCCGCGGACCGGGACCTGACCCGCCGCAGCCTGCTCACCGGAGCACTGGCGGCGACGGTCGTCGCCGCCGGAGGATCCGTGCTGGCCGCCTGCGGGTCATCGGGCGGCGACGACGCCGGCACGAACCCGGCCCTGCAGCCCACCGACGGGTCCGTCCCGGAGTCCGAGGCGGCGATCGGGATGTCGCCGGCCTCGTTCGACAACGCCGCCGACCGGCCGAGCCCGGTCATGGTGGGGATCTCCGATGTCAACGGCGAGGTGCTGGCGTGGGGCACGATCGATTTGGCGATCACGCCGACGGGATCCGCGGACGCCACGCCCGCCTGGACGGGCCCGGCCACGTTCCTGCCGCTCGTCGGCCGCCCCGAGGCGTCGAGCTCGTCGGCCGCACCGGTCTTCGGGCCGCCCTCGGCCGGCGTCGGTGTCTACCGTACCGAGGCCGTCCGGTTGCCGGCCGGCTTCTACGAGATCACGGCGACAGGCACCACCGACCGCGGCCCGCTCGAGGTCCGCACCGGTCTGGAGGTGCTCGAGCGATCCCGGGTGCTCGTCGCCGGGGCCAAGGCTCCGGCGACGCGCAACCCGGTCATCGCCACCGCCGGCGTCCCGGCATCGGAGATCGACTCCCGGGCGACGACCACCGCCGATCTCGACCCGCGCATCCACACCGTCGTGATCGCCGATGCCCTGGCCGCCCGGCGGCCGGTCGTCGTGGCCGTGACCACGCCCGTGTACTGCCAGAGCAAGTTCTGCGGGCCGATCACCGACGTCGTCGCCGGGCTCGCCGACCGGTTCCCCCGGGCCGCCCTCGTCCATCTCGAGGTGTGGAAGGACTACGAGACCACCACGATCTCGCCGTTCGCCGCCGAGTGGATCTGGCCCGACGGCGATCAGCAGCGCGGGGCCAACGAGCCCTGGGTGTTCCTCGTCGGGCGGGACGGCACGATCACCCAGCGCTGGGGCAACGTGCTCGACCTGGGCGAGCTCACCGCCCTGCTCGAGCAGGACCTGGCCAGGCCCTGACCTCCAGCAAGCCGGGTGGGGTCGGACCGTCGTCCGACCGGCGGGGGCTCAGCGGCCCAGGCGCTCCAGACGGTCGAGCTCACCTTTGACCTGCTCCCAGGTCAGCAGACCGTCGGCGTCGACGCCCTGACGGCGGGCGGCCTCGAGCACGGCGTCGTCGGCCAGGGTGCGGGGCCGCAGGGCGGGCTTGGGCTGCAGCACGTGGTCGTCGGCCCGGCCGGCCTCGGAGTCGCGGTACCAGTTGAACCAGATCCAGGCGACGATCGCCCACAGGTACGTACCGACCCCGACCTTCATGATCGCCGCCGCCCACACCTGATCGGGCAGGGGGCCGAAGCCCCCGATGAGGCGGGCGGCCTCGATGTAGTGGTCGTAGGAGGCCTCCGGGGCGAAGGTCAGCAACGACGCCGGGATGGTGGGCACCAGCGACTGGGCGAAGAGGTACATCATCTTCGGCGGTGCCTTCAGCGAGCGGACGTACGGCGTGCGGTTGATGATGGGCGTCCACATGCACAGCGCCGCCAGGAACAGCAGCGTGTGGACGCCGAAGTGGAACAGGCCGTTCTCGCCGGACGTGTTCACCACGACCGGGAAGTGCGTGTAGGCGATCAGGCCGTTGAAGACGATCAAGGCCACCAGCGGTCGCGTGAAGAAGCGCACGACGGGCAGCCACGGGCGGCCCTCGAGGGCCCAGCGCCACATCCACGGCGGCGCCCCCATCAGCAGGCACGCCGGAACGATCATCGTGTAGACGCTGTGCTGGATCATGTGGACCCAGAACAGGTACTCCTCGGCGATCTGGTGGATGGGCCAGTCCGAGAAGACCCACATGAAGGCCACACCGGCGATGAGCCAGTGTTTCTGCCGAGGAGTGAGGACGGGCTCATCGGGACCCACCCGGGCCGGACCCACCCGGGTGACCGACCACCACAGGAAGGTGAGGATGGCACCCATCACGATCCAGACCGACACGTTCGCCGTGAAGGGCAGCGAGGCGCTCTGGTCGGACATGTCCATCACCTCAGCTTGGCGCGACGGTCGGGTTGTGGAGCCGGTGCGATCGTCGGCAGGGACCGCCCCGATCGCCCGGACCAGGCTCAGTGGGCGTGGGCAGCGCGGTCGTGGGCAGCGTGGTCGTGGTCAGCGTGGTCGTGGTCAGCGTGGTCGTCGTGCTCGTGCCCGTCGTGGCCGGCTTCGTTGCGGTCGAAGATCTTGTTCCGCACGGCGGCCATCACCACCATGACGAGGGCGCTGGCCCCGTAGACGATCCACGACCAGGGCGGGAGCACCCCGAACGCGGCGAGCACGGCGATGTAGCAGAAGCCGGCGAGGATCCCGCCACCGATGAAGTAGCGCTTGAACTGCGGATGGTCGAACTTCAGGTGCATGAACCAGCCCGCCACGATGGCGAACTTCACGGCGGCGAGCAGCAGCAGGAGCGTGACGTTGGCCCGCTGGTCGATGGCTTCGGCCTGCTCCACGTAGTACAGCCCGACCTCGATGGCGGTCAGGGCAGCGAGGAGCAGGGCGATCCCGATGAACTGGAGATCCGAGGGATGCCCGTGCTCGCCCTTGCCGAGGGCGGGCATGGTGTCCTCGTCAGGACGGCTGGGTGCTGCGGTGGATGCCATCGGGGCGACGCCTCACTTGATCAGGTAGATGACGGTGAAGATGACGATCCAGATCACGTCGACGAAGTGCCAGTAGAGGCCGACGATCTCGATGCTCTCCCAGTTCCGTTGGGTGATACGACCCCGCCACGACATGAAGGCAGCGGCCAGCAGCATGATGATGCCGATGGACACGTGGGCGCCGTGGAAGCCGGTGAGCACGTAGAACGTGGACCCGAACAGGTTCGTGGAGAGCTTCAGGCCCTCCTTGTAGAAGACCGTGAACTCGTAGATCTGTCCGCCGATGAAGACCGACCCCAGCAGAGCGGTGGTGATGAGCCACACCCGGCTGCGGCGAAGGTCGCCGCGCCGGGTCGCAGTCACGGCCAGCACCATCGTGAGCGAGCTCATGAGGAGCACGAACGACGACAGCGACGTGAAGGGGATGTCGAACACGTCCTCGGGGTACGGGCCCTCCAGGGACCGGCCCTTGTAGACAAGGTAGGTGGCGATCAGGGCGCCGAAGAGCAGGCACTCCGAGCCCAGGAACACCCACATGGCCAACTTCTCGTTGCTGACCCCCGTGGCAGTGGTGTGGGCGCCATGGCTGCCATGGTCGGCATGGCTGCCATGGTCGGCATGGTCGCCATGGTCGGCGCCCGTGGCGGGAAGGGCGACGGACATCAGTGGGCCTCGCCGGTCGTGAGGGCGGGAACGGCCTGACCGGCGACCGCGTCATGACCGCCGTCACCGTCATCGCCGTGACCGGCGTGGTCGTCGTGGGGAGCCGCCGAGGGCTCGAGTTGCCAGGCGAAGAGCCCACCGAAGGTGACCAGGCCGCCGAGGATGGCCACCGGCCAGGCGTTGTAGAGCATGCCGTAGGCGGCCACGAAGAGGCCGAGGGAGAGCACCAGCGGCGTCCACGACGGCGACGGCATGTGGATCGAACGGGGATCGACCGGCGGGGCGGCCAGCACTTCCTCAGCGGTGGCGACCCGGACCGTGCGGTGGTCGTCGTCCTCGGCGTACTTGCGGTGCCAGAACTCGTCGACGCTGTGCACCGTCGGGATGTGGTCGAAGTTGTGCGGCTTGGGCGGGTTCTCCGTCATCCACTCCAGGGTGCGGGCGTCCCACGGATCGCGCGGCGCCACGACCTTGGAGCGGGCCGTCTTGAGGATGTTCCACAGGAAGATGAGCGTGGAGACGGCGATCACGAAGGCGCCGATGGTCTCCACCATGTTCCAGAAGTCGAAGCCCATGCCCTCGTCGTAGCGGTACATGCGCCGGGGCTGGCCCTGGAGGCCGACCACGTGCATGGGGCCGAAGGTGAGGTGCATGCCCACGATCATGGTGACCCAGTGCCAGGTCCCGAGGCGCTCGTCGAGCATCTTCCCGTAGATCTTCGGCCACCAGTAGTAGAAGCCGCCGAACAGACCCATCAGCGCCCCGCCGAAGAGCACGTAGTGGAAGTGGGCGACGACGTAGTACGTGTCGGTCTGCTGGGTGTCGGAGGCCACGATCGAGTGCGTGACGCCGGAGAGGCCGCCGATCACGAACGTCGAGATGAACCCGATGGCGAACTTCATCGCGGTGGTGAACCGCAATGACCCACCCCAGATCGTGGCAGTCCAGTTGAAGATCTTCACCCCCGTGGGCACGGCGATGAACATCGTGGACACGCCGAAGGCGGCGGTGGCCACCGGGCCGAGACCGACGGCGAACATGTGGTGGGCCCACACGCCCCAGCCCATGAAGCCGATGGCGATCCCGGAGAACACGACGACCGGATAGCCGAACAGCGGCTTGCGGGCGAAGGTCGGCAGGATCTCCGACACGATGCCCATGGCGGGCAGGATGAGGATGTACACCTCGGGGTGGCCGAAGAGCCAGAACAGGTGCTGCCAGAGCACCGGGTCGCCGCCCTTGTCCACGTTGAAGAAGTTCGTCATGAAGTGCCGGTCGAAGTTGAGCAGCACGAGGGCGACCGTGATGATGGGCATGGCGAACAGCAGCAGGAAGTTGGCCACCAGCGACATCCAGGTGAACACCGGCATGCGCATCATGGTCATGCCCGGGGCCCGCATGTTCAGGGCCGTCACGATGAGGTTGACGGCCGAGACGGTCGAACCGATACCGGTCAGCAGCAGGCCGAGCACCCAGAAGTCGATGTTGTGGCCGGGCGAGAAGGTGATCGAGGTGTTGGGTGCGTAGCCGAACCAGCCGCCGTTGGGCATGCCGCCCAGGAAGTAGCTGGAGTACAGGAACACACCGCCGAGGAGCCACACCCAGAACGAGAAGGCGTTCATGCGGGGGAAGGCGACGTCGCGGGCACCCACCTGCAGGGGCATGAAGTAGTTCGCGAACGCCGACGACAGCGGCATGATCACGAGGAACACCATGGTCGTGGCGTGCATCGTGAACATCTGGTTGTACGTGTCGGCGCCGATCACCTCACCGTTGGGCTGGGCCAGCTGGAGGCGCACGAACAGCGCCTCGATCCCACCCAGCAGGAAGAAGATCACGGAGAAGACGCCGTAGAGGATGCCCAGGCGCTTGTGGTCGACCGTGGTGAGCCACGAGACGAACCCGCGTTCGGTCTCCAGGGGACGGGCGAAGGCGCCCGGGTCGGCCGACGGGGGGGTCGGACGCTCGGGGAGCCGGCTCGAGGGTTCGAGGACGAGTGCCATGGTGTCTCCGGGACGGTCCTACTTGAGGTGCTGGATGTAGGCGATCAGCTCGTCGATCTGCTGATCGGTGAGCTTGGCGATGACCATCTTCGAGCCGGGCTTGAACTTCTGCGGGTTGTGCAGCCACTGCTTGAGGTACTGCGGCTCGAGCGGGGCGATGGCTCCGGCGAAGTGCTCACGGCTGCCGATGTGGGCCAGGTTCGGCCCGATCTTGCCGGCCGGCTCGGTCGGCTTGGACGGATCGACGTAGTGGCAGGCC
The DNA here is from genome assembly GCA_044356125.1 of Acidimicrobiia bacterium. GTDB lineage: Bacteria > Actinomycetota > Acidimicrobiia > Acidimicrobiales > JANYDT01 > JBIKWW01. The sequence continues at coordinate 972 of JBIKWW010000104.1, read as the reverse complement.
GAGCAGTTGTTGGCGAACTGCTTCATGCCCGCCGCGGCGAGGGTGCCCTCGGCCGGGTCGGCGACCTTCTGGGCCTGTCGGGCGATCCAGGCGTCGAAGTCGGCCGGGGCCAGCACCTTGACCTTGAAGCGCATGTTGGCGTGTGAGATGCCGCAGAACTCGGCGCACTGGCCGTAGAAGGTCTTGCCGGCGTCGTCAGGGTCGGACTTGAGCGTGAGCTTGTTGAGCTTGCCCGGGATGGCGTAGATCTTCCCGTTCAGCTTGGGCACCCAGTAGTTGTGCATCACGTCGTGGGAGCTGATGGTGAGGCGGATGTTGCGCCCGGCCGGGATGACGAGTTCGTTGGCGCTGACGACCACCGGCTCGTCCTCGACCACCTGGTTCGCCAGCATGTTCGGCTCGCGACCCTCCTCCTTGGCGGCCACGACGTCCGCGGGGTCGGGCAGCAGGCCGAGACGGCTGACCAGGGTGTCCTTGCCCGGCATCGGGTAGCGCTGCTCCCACCACCACTGGTGACCGATGATGGTCACGTTGTAGGGATCGGCAGGCTCGGCGTACACCTTCTGGAGGGCCTGCACCGAGAACACGCCGACCACTGCCATGAGCACGGCAGGGGCGACGGTCCAGGCGATCTCGATCGGCGTGCTGCCGTGGATCTGCTTGGGGATCTCGTCCTCGTAGCGGCGGCGGTACTTGACGACGATGTAGCCGAGCGCCACGTAGACGCCGACGCCGATGGCGACGGCGATCAGCCCCGGGACGATCAGGACGTTGTGGATGTCCCGGGCCATCTGCCCTTCGGGCTTCATCGTGTCCTGGGGAGCATTCTCGGCGCATCCACCCAGGGCGACGGCGGCGCCGACGAGCAGCGTTGACGCGACCCACGTGCGTGGTGGTGTTCGGAGCACAGCAGAAGCCTCTCGCGGGTGGTGACGGCGAACAACCCCGGCGGACGCCGGAGACGATGGAGAC
>JBIKWW010000103.1:0-9328 GCA_044356125.1 Acidimicrobiia bacterium | reverse complement strand
GCGCGACATCGTCAAGCGCGTCCCCGGCGTCGTCGCCAACGCCGGGGTGAACCTCACGGTCCGGCCGGGCACCATCCACGCCATCGTCGGCGAGAACGGGTCGGGCAAGTCCACCCTCATGAAGACCCTCTACGGGGCCCACCGGCCCGACGAGGGCACCATCCGGGTCGACGGCGGGCTGCACACCTTCAAGTCGCCCCGCGACGCCATCGCCGTGGGTATCGGCATGGTCTTCCAGCACTTCATGCTGGCCGACAACCTCACCGTCTGGGAGAACGTCGTGCTCGGCCAGGAGCCGGGGAGCCGGTTCCGGATGGACCGGGCCAAGGCCATCGCCACCCTGCGGGATCTCTCGGAGCGCTACGGCCTGCACGTGGACCCGACGAAGATGATCAGCGACCTCGGCGTGGGCGAGCGCCAGCGGGTGGAGATCCTCAAGGTCCTCTATCGGGGCGCCCGCATCATCATCCTCGACGAGCCCACCGCCGTGCTCGTGCCCCAGGAGGTCGACGAGCTGTTCGCCTCGCTGCGCGAGCTCGTCGCCGGCGGGGCCACCGTGCTGTTCATCTCGCACAAGCTCGACGAGGTGCTCTCGGTGGCCGACGCCATCACCGTCATCCGGGCCGGGCGGACCGTGGCCGAGATCGACGACCCCTCGGGGGTGACGGCGCAGGACCTGGCCGAGCTGATGGTGGGCTCCGAGCTCCCCAGCCCCGCCACCACCAGCTCAACGGTGCGCGACGAGGAGCTGCTCGTGCTCGCCCACGTCACCCTGCGCGACGGCGCCCGGGCCGTGCTCGACGACGTGTCGCTGCGGGTCCGGGCCGGCGAGATCGTGGGCATCGCCGGCGTGGAGGGCAACGGGCAGACGGCCCTGCTCGAGTGCATCCTCGGCCTCCACACGCCCAGCTCGGGCACGATCGAGCTGGAGGGCCGGGCCATGAGCGACGTCAGCACGCGCACCCGCCGGGAGATGGGCCTGGGCTACATCCCCGAGGACCGCCAGCACGACGGGCTGATACTGCCCGCCCCCCTCTGGGAGAACGTGGCTCTCGGCCACCAGACGCTGCCCCCCGCGGCCCGCGGCCCGTGGATCGACCGCACCTCGCTGATGCGGCACACCGAGGAGGTCGTCGAGGACTTCGACGTGCGCACGCCGGGCATCGAGGTGGCCGCCTTCGCGCTCTCCGGCGGCAACCAGCAGAAGCTGATCGTGGGCCGCGAGCTGCGCGCCGATCCCAAGGTCCTGATCGCCGCCCACCCCACTCGGGGCATCGACGTGGGCGCCCAGGCCGCCGTGTGGGAGGAGCTCAAGAAGGCCCGGGCCAAGGGGCTCGGTGTGCTGCTCGTCTCGGCCGACCTCGACGAGCTCATCGGCCTGTCCGACACCCTGCTGGTGATCCTGCGCGGCCGGATCGTGGCCACGCTCGACCCTGCCGCCATCACCCCGGCCGAGCTCGGCTCGTACATGACCGGCGCCCGCGGGGCAGCGGCATGACCTTCGCCTCGGTCCGCCGCGCCCTGACGGCGCCGGCCATCGCCTTCGTGCTGTCGCTGCTCATCGGGTCCGTCGCCCTCGTGCTCGCCGGGCACGACCCGGCCCAGGCCCTACGGGCCATGTGGGACAACGTCAACGACGCCGACGGGGTCGTCACGATCCTGAACTACGGGGCCCGCTACTACGTGATGGGCACCGCCGTCGCGCTCGGGTTCAAGATGAACCTGTTCAACATCGGGGCCAACGGGCAGTACCAGGTGGCCGCGCTCTTCGCCGGGGCCGCCGGCGGAGCGCTCGGCCTCCCCGGGCCCGTGAACATCGTCATCGTGATCGCCATCGCCATGTTCGCCGGCGGGGCCTGGGCGGTGATCCCCGGCGTGCTCAACGTGACCCGCGGGGTGAACATCGTGGTCGCCACGATCATGATGAACGGCGTCGCCGCCGGCCTCATCGGCTACCTGCTGCGGACCCGCTTCCGCGACAACAGCGACTTCATGACCGCCCACACGCGCACGATCCCCACCGACAGCCGGATGCCGACGCTCAACCGCCTCCTGTCGGCGGTCGGGATCGACCTGCCACGCCAGACGTTCCTGCACGGGTTCCTCGTCATCGCCGTGCTCGTCGGCATCGGCTTCTACGTGCTCATCTACCGGTCCCGCTTCGGCTTCGACCTGCGGGCCTCGGGCCTCAACGCGGCGGCCGCCCGCTCCAGCGGTGTCGACCCCAAGCGCATGGTCCTCACCACCATGGCCCTCTCCGGGGCGCTGGCCGGACTGGCGGGCATGTCGGTGCTGCTGTCGGAGCAGTTCGAGTACGGCGACCGGTTCCCGCTGCTGCTCGGCTTCACCGGCATCTCGGTCGCCCTGCTCGGGCGCAACTCCCCCGGCGGCATCGCCGTCGCCGCCATCGTGCTGGCCGCCATCGACCAGGGGGCCCGGGGCCTGGCCGTCGTCAAGATCCCCCAGGAGATCGGCCAGATCCTGCAGGGCACGCTGCTGTTCGTCGCCGTGATCGCCTACGAGGTCGTGCGTCGCCGCAACCAGGCGGCGACGATCCGGGAGGCCGCCGCCCGCACGGCCGCCCACCATGCCGCCCAGGACGCCGCCCAGCAGGCCGCCCAGCAGGCCGCCCAGGAAGCCGCCCAGGAAGGGGGCCGGTCGTGAGCACCGTGTCCGTCACCACCGCCGCCGGACCGCTCCGCCGCACGCTCTCGCCGGGAATGCTCGCCGCCCTGCTGGGCGTCCTCACCATCGTCATGCTCTCGGCCGCCCGGGTCATCACCGACGCTCCCGGCCTCACCGGCAGCGGCACCTTCGGCAGCGCCATCGGCCTGGCCGTCCCCGTCGCCATGGCCGGCCTCGGGGGCCTCATCTCCGAGCGCGTCGGCATCGTCAACATCGGCCTCCAGGGGATGATGGTCTTCGGCACCTGGGGAGCCGGGTTCGGGGGATGGCACTTCGGGCCCTGGGGCGCGCTCATCGGCGGGGCCATCTTCGGGGCCATCGGTGGCGCCCTGCTCGCCCTGGCCACGATCACCTTCGGGGTCGACCACGCGGTGGCCGGCGTGGCCCTCAACCTCCTCGCCCCCGGCGTGGCCCGGTTCCTGTCGAGCGTGCTCTTCGCCGGGCGCGAGGGCGGAACCCTCACCGACTCGCCCCCGGTGGGCAACCTTGGCCGCCTCACCCTGCCGTTGCTGTCCGGCGGCCGCATCGGGAGCTGGCACTCACCGGACCCACTCGGCTGGCTCGAGCGCCGCCAGTGGTTCGTGATCGCCGACGTCGCCGCCCTCCTGCGCGGCATGACCCGCGACATCGCCACCGAGACGGTGCTCCTGCTCGCCCTCCTGCCCATCGTGGCCTACGTCGTGTGGCGCACCCCGGTGGGCCTGCGCCTGCGGGCCTCCGGCGAGAAGCCCAGCGCGGCGGACTCCCTCGGCGTCAACGTCATCGCCATCCGCTGGGCGGCCGTGGTCACCTCGGGGGCCATCGCCGGCCTCGGCGGCGCCTGGCTGGTCACCAACGTCGGCAAGTACCAGCAGGGCCAGGAGGGCCTGCGCGGCTTCCTCGGCCTCGCCGCACTGATCTTCGGCAACTGGCGTCCGGCCGGCATCCTGGCCGGAGCGCTGCTGTTCCAGTTCGCCGACTCCGTGCGCCTCGCCCTCGGGGACCAGCCCGCCCGGGGCTTCGTGCTGACGGTCGTGTTCGGCCTCGCCGCACTGGCCATCTGGCAGTTCACCCGGCGGTCGATCAGCACCGCGGCGGTCGTCTCCGCCGTCGCCCTCGGGGTGTTCCTGTACTTCCTCGGCGTGGAGCGGGTCGACGACAAGCTGGCGTCGGTCTTCCCCTACCTCATCACGCTCATCGTGCTCGTGTTCTCCAGCCAGCGGCTGCGACCTCCGGCGTCGGCCGGCCTGCCCTGGTTCAAGGGCTCGGGCTGACGGGCCGCGTCCCCGCGCGTCCCCGCGCGCCCCGGACGCGCCCCCACGCGCCCCGGTCCGGTCCGCCCGGCCCCGTTCGCTCGGTCAGGCGCTCGTGGGCAGGAGGGTCCGGCCCGAGCGCACGGCGTCGTCGACCCGGTGCCACTGCGTGCGCGTGCGGTGGGCCAGCTCGGCCATGGTGACGACGCCCATGCCGATCACGTCGGGCCGGATCGTGTCGTGGAGGGGCCCGGCCAGCTCCGGGCGGAACGCCGAACGGCCCGCTGCGGCTCCCACGATCGAACCCACGGTGGCCCCGTTGCAGTCGGTGTCGGCGCCGCTCATGACGGCGATCGCCGGCGTGTCCAGCGTGTCCATCCCGGCGGCGAGCAGGGCGACGACGCAGCGGGCCGCGTTGTTGAGCGTGTGCACGCCGTTCATGCGGGGCGGTGACATGGCATCGGTCAGCTCCTCGACGCCGTCGACGGCCGCCTCCCAGTCGGCCGTGCCGTCGCAGAGCGCGACGGTCCGGCGGATCACCTCGGCGAAGCGCGACGCGGCCGGGATCTCGGAGAGTCCGATGGCGATGAGCTCACGCGGGTCGTGCACGACGAAGGCGGCGGCCTGCACGGCGGCGAAGAACATGGCGCCGTAGATGCCCGTGCGCTCGTGGGTCCACTGGGCGTCGCGGTGGGCGAGGGCAGCGGCCAGCTCGGGGCGGCCGGCGCACACCCACGCCCACCCGTCGCTGCGGATCTGGGCCCCGATCCAGTCCCGGTAGGGGTTGCGGTACCGCCGGCAGCGCGCCGCCGTCGCCACCGAGCGGGCTCCCGGGCCCAGCCGGGCCGTGTGGTTGGCCCAGGTCAGGAACGCCTGCACCTCGGCCGTGCACAGGGCCGACAGCGGCAGGTGCCGCGACCACCACCGGGCGATGTCGCTCCACCCGAAGTCCAAGCCGTGCTGCTCGACGATGGCCAGACCGGCCAGGGAGTAGTGGATGTCGTCATCGGGCTCGAGGTAGGCGATCTGCTCCCGGGTGGAGGCGGGGCACCACAGCGTGATCCCGTCACCCACGTCGCGGCCCGAGACGTAGTCGCGCAGGGGCCAGTCACCCCGGGCCGAGAGGTACCGCTTGATGACGGCCCGTCCGTCGGGATCGGTGCAGCCGATGAGCTCGACGGGCTTGCCCAGGGCGCATCCCGCCGCCCGGCCCGTCCATGCCCCGTGGAGCCGATCGAGCAGCTCGTCGTCAGCCGGGCGCCAGCCGAGGTCGCGCGGCCCATCGGGGCGGAGGGCCCGGATGGCCTCGAGCTCGTCGGGCTCCCGCTCGGCCAGCCCGGCCGGATCGGGGACGGCGTCGAGCTCGTCATAGAGGCTCCAGACCGCCGCCTCGTCCCAGGCGTCGGCGATCGGATCGAGGGCGGTGATCCGGGCCTGCAGACCGCCGGGGACCGGTGCCCCGTCATCGCGCCGGAGCCGCAGCTCCTCCTGCAGCAGGGCGTAGGGCGTGCTCCACAGCGTCATCGCCGCCAGTCTGGCCCGCCCCCGGCGACGGGACGCCACCCACCGGAGCTGGCACACTGACGCCATGGCCTCCGACGGCACCCGACCCGACCCGATCGACGCCCCGGCCGTCGACTGGAGCGCCCTGCGCGCCGCCGCCGCCGCGGTGTCCCAGCGCTCCTACTCGCCCTACTCCCACGTGCGGGTGGGAGCCGCGGGTCTGACGGACACGGGCGTGATCGTCGCCGGCACCAACGTCGAGAACGCGTCGTACGGCGTGTCGTTCTGCGCCGAGGTGTCCATGACCGGTCAACTGATCTCCCAGGGGCACCGGCGCCTGGTGGCCGTGTCCACGTGCGACGGCCGGGGCACCTACATGTCGCCGTGCGGGCGATGCCGGCAGGTGCTCTACGAGTTCGGCGGGCCCGACCTCCTGGTCGACGGGCCCCAGGGCCCCCGGCGCATGGCCGAGCTGCTCCCCGACGCGTTCGGCCCCGACGACGTGCCCGTGCACGCCCACCGCTGACCGCCCGACCCGGCCCCGAACGAGCCGGTCCGAAGCGGGCCCGGTGGCGGCTCAGGTCGAGCGCGGCTCGCGCACGAGCGTGCCGATGACGGCGTCGACCTCGACCTCGACGCGCCAGTCCGGCGACAGCAGCGACCGGACCGCGACCATGGTGTTGGCCGGCCGGGCCTCGGCGAAGACCTCACCGTGGGTGCGGGCGACGACGTCGGCGTCCATCGGATCGACGAGGTAGACACGGGTCCGCACGACATCGGCCAGGGATCCGCCGCACTGGGCGAGGGCCGAGTCGATGATCTGGCAGCACCGGCGGAACTGGTCCTCCACCGCCCCGGCGCACGACCCGTCGGCTTCGAGCGGAGCCGTGCTCGACACCCAGACCTGCTCACCGACCCGCACGGCGCGGCTGTACCCGGCGATCAGCTCGAAGGCCAGACCGGAGGAGATGCGCACCCGCTCGGACATGGCCGCGCAGGCTACCGCCCGGCACCACCGCGACGGCGGCATCCCGGTCGGGGGCTCGAGGGGGGCTCGAGGGGGGCTCGGCGGGGCTCGGCTCAGCCGACCGGTTCGACCCCCGCCGGCAGGGTGAGCGGTGCCGGGATCCCCCGGACGCTGCGGGCGGAGGCTCCGTCGACCCCGGCCGCCACCGGCACCGTCGACCCGTCGGCGCCGAGCTGCCAGAGGGTCCCCGGCTGACCGCAGGCCGGTCGGGCCAGCACCAGCAGGCGTCGCTCGGACAGCCAGCCGACCGGCTCGAGGGACTGGCCCCGCAGCATCGGCCGACGGCCGAGCTCCTCGAACGAACCGGGCGAACCGGGCGAACCGGGCGAACCCGGCGAAGCCGGCGAACCGAACACCGCGGTGACGCCCGTCGGCCCGGAAGCGCAGTCGCCCGTCCTGACCGCCCATGCCCCGTCGCTCAGCGCGCTGACCATCAGCCCGCTGAGCACCGAACCGGTGACGAGCGGTTCCGACAACGCCGTCACGCCCGTGTCATAGGCCGTCACCACGCTGGTCCCGTCCGACTGACGGACGAGGAAGTACAGGACCACGCCTGACGCGTCGAAGGCGGGCTCGCCGATGTCCGTGGCCGCCTCCCGGCGCACGAGCAGACGGGAGGACGCCCCCGAGGCCGTCGCCAGCCACACCCCGGGAATGGCCGGAGCACCCGGTGCGGAGCCCAGCCCGACCGTGACGAGGGCGCCGCCGGCGGGGTGCGTGGTCGAGCCGTCGTGGCGGTCGAGGAAGCTCAGATCGACCCGGTCGGTGCCCCGGTCGGAGCGCCGGACGAGCAGACCGTCGGCCGTCGCCGCCAGGAGCGACGAGCCGCCCGCCCCCGACCATTCGACGTCGGGATTGTCACGCCGGAACCCGCTGGCCCGGATCCCGGTGGCGTCGAGCACCCGGTCACCGTCGATCAGCGCCCGGGTGCCGTCGGGGGACCACTGGACCCGGGTGACCCCTTCGGGCCGCAGGTCGGCCAGGCAGTGCCCGTCGGTCCTCAGCAGCCGGCCGTCGGCCAGCACGGTCGCCTCGCCGCCGTCGGGGAGGGGCGTCAGCGAGCACCGCCCACCCGCTGTGGGGTCGCCGGGGACGACGGATCCGTCCGGAACGAGCGACCCCGGAACGAGCGACCCGGGCACGAGGAACCCGGGCGGGAGGGTGGCCGACGGCGCCGAGGGCAGGGCCTGCGGATCGACGGTGACGGCTCCACCGCCGCTGGAGCAGCCGGCCAGCACGGAGACGGACAGCGCCGAGACCGTCAGAGCCGCGGCCACCACCGCCGGGAACCCGGCCGGCCCCCGGGCCGTCCGGGGCACGGCCCGCGCCCGGGCCCGCGCCCAAGCCCGGTCGGCGATCCGGTCAGCGATCCGGTCAGCGACGCAGCGGCAGGCCCTGGGCATCGGTGACGTTGTTCGTGGCGATCCGGATGATGTCGACCAGGGCCCAGATCCCACAGCCGCCCAGGGTCAGCAGCTTGGCCACGCCCAGACCGGTGTTGCCCAGGTAGAACTGGTCGACACCGAGGCTCCCGACGAGGACGGCGAGCAGCAGGGCCGTCGTCCAGTCCTTCGGCGAGAACACACCGGGTAGGTCCTGGGCGGCGAACCAGTGCCCGCCGGCCTGGCGCACCGGCGTGGTCGCCGAGATGTACCGGGCGCGGGCCATCGACTGCAGATCGGACAGCATCCAGGGCCCCTGCTCCTGGCCCATGACCGACAGCCAGAAGGGCCCGGCCGGGGCACCCGGGGATCCGGCCCGGCGATCGGCGGTCCACGCCACGCCGTTCCACCAGCGCTGGCACCCCGTGCCCTCGGGATCGGGGTACCAGCCGGGCGGGGGAAGCCCGGGCGGCCCCGGAGGGACGGCACCGGGGGCGGGATCGGGTTGGCCAGGCGGGATGGCACCCGGGACAGAGTCCGGTGGTGTGTCCGACGACATGGCCCGGAGGCTACCGGTCGGGCCCGTCCGGTGCCCCGGGGCGGCGGCGACGTGGCACCATGGACCATGCGGACCTTCCCGATCGACGTGATCAGGCGGGCCCCGAAGGTGCTCCTCCACGATCACCTCGACGGTGGCCCCCGCCCCTCCACCATGGTGGACCTCGCCCGTGAGCAGGGCTACACCAAGCTCCCCACCCACGACCCCGACGAGCTCGGCCGCTGGTTCTTCTCCGGTGCCGACCGCAAGGACCTCACCCTCTACCTCCAGGGCTTCGACCACGTCGTCGCCGTGATGCAGGACCGTGACTCGCTCATGCGGATCGCCGCCGAGTGCGCCGAGGACCTGGCCGCTGACGGCGTCGTCTACGCCGAGGTCCGCTTCGCCCCCGAGCAGCACCAGGAGGGGGGCCTCACGCTCGACGAGATCGTCAACGCCGTCCAGGAGGGCTTCGCCATCGGCATCCGGGCGGCGGCCGCGGCCGGGCGGCCCATCGTCATCGGCACGCTGCTGTCGGCCATGCGCCAGGCCGCCCGCTCCTCCGACATCGCCGAGCTGGCCATCCGCCACCGCGACGACAAGGTCGTCGGATTCGACATCGCCGGCCCCGAGGACGGCTTCCCGCCGAGCCGCCACCTCGACGCCTTCCACCGCGTCCACGATGCGAACTTCCACACCACCATCCACGCCGGCGAGGCCTTCGGGCTCCCGTCGATCCATGAGGCGCTGCAGTTCTGCGGGGCCGAGCGGCTCGGCCACGGCGTGCGCATCGTCGACGACATCAAGGCCAACGGGGACGGCACCTACGAGCTCGGCCGCCTCGCCGCCTTCGTGCGCGACCGCCGCGTGCCGCTGGAGATGTGCCCGTCGTCGAACGTCCACACCGGGGCCGCCGCTTCGATCAGCAGCCACCCGATCGACCTGCTCAAGCGCCTGCGCT
>JBIKWW010000512.1:0-2566 GCA_044356125.1 Acidimicrobiia bacterium | reverse complement strand
CCGAGCGTGGTCGTCGGCGGGTGCTCGAGGAGCAGCACGGTGTCGGCCGTCCCGGCATGGAGCGCCCGTTGCAGGGCGAGGGCGTCGCCATAGGAGACCCGACCGAGCCAGCGGACGTCGAGCGGACCGGGCCCTCCGATGCTCGTTGCCTCCATGGCCTCCATCGCGCGCTGAGGCTACCGGGGGCCGGGATCAACCGGCGCGGGGCCGCAGGCGCCGATCGTCACGCTCCACCAGCACGGTGTCGAGGGCGGCGAGCATGGCGGCCACGCGGTAGCGGGTCGGCACGACGATGTCGTGCAACCCGAGCCGCCGCGCCGCAGCGACGCAGACGGGGCCCACGGCGGCGGCCACGACCCCGCCGCGGAAGCCCTCGAGCATCTCGTCGAGCACGCGGTGCTCCTCGGCCACGAGACCCAGGTTGCGCACGGCCGGACCGCTCGTGAAGGTGACGGCGTCGACCTCCAGGGCCGCCACCCGACGGGCCAGACCCGCCACCCGATCCAGGTCGGCCGGCAGCACCCACCGGTGCACGGGCACCTCGACCACCGACGCCCCGAGCATGCGGCAGGCGGCCACCACCGCGTGGTCCGCGCCCGTCGGCCGCTCCACCGCCACCACGCTGCCCTCGGGACCGATCACATCGGTGCCCAGTCGGGCCAGGAGCGCCGCCCGCACCGGGGCGTCACCGGCCCGATCGTCACCGGCCCGATCGTCACCGGCCCGATCGTCACCGGCCCGATCGTCACCGGCCCGATCGTCACCGGCCTGATCGTCACCGGCGACGACGACGTCCGCGTCGACGCCCGCCGACCGCAGGGCCCGGGCCGCCCCCGGCGTGGCCACGACCCGGGACCGGCGCAGCGACGACCGCAGCGAGGTGGCGACCCCCCAGCTCTCCGCCGCTGCGAACCACGCCCGCATCCCGATCCCGGTGACGGCGACCACCGTGCGGGGTGGCGCCAGAACGATGCGCTCGGTGACGGCGAACAGCTCGTCGTCGGGCCCGGTGGGGACGGCCCGGATGGTCGGGATGTGCAGGACCTGGGCGCCCCGGGCGGTGAGGTACTCGGCCTGGTCCTCCCAGCGCACGTCGGCCGTCACCGCCACGATCCGTCCAGCGAGCGACGGCTCCGGCATGCCCGAGAGCCTGCGCAGGCCGCGTTTCCGTGGTGTTTCGCAGCGGTGACGAGGCGGTGCCGGTCGCGTCCGCGGCCGGCACCGTCCCACTCAGAGCTCGTCTCAGAGCTCGTCTCAGAGCTCGTCTCAGAGCTCGTCTCAGAGCTCGTCTCAGAGCTCGTCTCAGAGCTGGTCTCAGAGCTCGCTCAGAGCTCGGAGGACCAGTCTCGGGTCTCCAGGATCTGGGCGACCGCGGCCAGGAAGGACGCCGCATAGGCGCCGTCGAAGGCGCGGTGGTCCCACGAGAGGCCCAGCCAGCCCATGGGGTGGATGGCGATGGTGTCGGACCCGTCAGGCAGCTCCACCACGACCGGGCGCTTCTTGACCGCCGTGGTGGACAGGATGGCCACCTGGGGCTGGTTGATGATCGAGCTCATCAGGTCGATCCCGTAGGGACCGGCGTTGGAGATCGTGAAGGTGCCGCCAGCGAGCTCGTCGGCCGAGAGCTTCTTGGAGCGGGCCCGGACGGCGATGTCGGCGATGTCACGGGCGATCGCCCGCATGCGCTTGCCGTCCGCGTCGCGCACGACCGGGACCAGCAGGCCCTGGAAGTCGAGGTCGACGGCGATGCCGAGGTTGACGCGCTGGTGCACGATCAGCGTGTCGCCTCCGACCGAGGCGTTGACGTGCGGGAAGCTGCGCATGGCGTCCACCACGGCCCGGGCGATGAAGGGCAGATAGGTGAGCGAGAAGCCCTCGTCGGACTTGAACGCCTCCTTGACCCGGCCCCGGAAGCGGTCCACCTGGTTGAAGTCGACCTCGACGCCGATGAAGGCATGGGGCGCCGTCTGCAGCGACATGACCATGTGCTCGCCGGTGCGCCGCCGGATGTTGGAGAACGGCACCACCTCGTCGCGGGGACCGGCCTGCACGGCGGGGACGGCGGCCACGGCCCGGGCCGGCACCGTCGCCGGAGCCGGAGCGGCCGGAGCAGCCGGAGCAGCAGCCGGAGCCGGAGCCGGAGCAGCAGCCGGAGCAGCAGCCGGAGCCGGAGCCGGAGGAGCCGGAGCAGCAGCCACGGCAGGAGCCGGAGCAGGAGCCGCCGGAGCCGGAGCCGGAGCCGAAGCAGGGGCCGGAGCCGGAGCCGCGCCGCGGGCGTCGAGGTAGTCGAGGACGTCCTCACGGGTGACGCGCCCGCCGACACCGGTGCCGACGATGGCCTCGGGATCGAGTCCGTTGTCGTTGATGAGCTTTCGCACCACCGGCGACAAGACCTTGTCGGTGGCGACCGAGGCACTCGCCGGGGCAGCCGGGGCAGCCGGAGCGGGAGCCGGGGTCCACGCCGGTGGAGGCGGAGGCGGCGGAGGCGGAGTCGCCGGGGCAGCCGGAGCGGGAGCCGGGGTCCACGCCGGTGGAGGCGGAGGCGGCGGCGGGGCGGCCGCCTCCA
>JBIKWW010000101.1:0-9383 GCA_044356125.1 Acidimicrobiia bacterium | reverse complement strand
AGCGGGCCAGCAGCTCCACCCCCCGCAGCCGGCCGGCCCGGTCGACGATCGGCTGGCCCTCCACGTGCAGATCGCCGTCGTCCACGGCGCGACGCAGGGCCCACTCCAGCACGCTGTGCTCGTCGGCGCGGTCCTGCATGTCCTGGTCGAAGACGGTCAGTCGCCGGCGTCCTCCGGCCTTGGCCCGGTACATCGCCATGTCGGCGCGCTTGATCAGCTCACGGGGGTCGGCGGTGGCGTCGGCCGACCACGCCAGGCCGATGCTGGCGGAGATGAACGGCTCGTGGCCGCCGATCTGGTACCGCCCCTCCAGCCGCCGGCAGATCTCCTCCCCGAAGGCGACGGCGTCGTGCACGGACTCGAAGTGCTCCAGCAGCACGACGAACTCGTCGCCGCCCATTCGGGCCACGTCGTCGAATGAGCCGACGACCTCGACGAGCCGCTCGGCGATGAGCTGCAGCACCTTGTCGCCGAAGCCGTGGCCCAGCCCGTCGTTCACGTGCTTGAAGCGGTCCAGGTCCACGAAGAGCATGCCGAAGCCCCGGCCGTGGGCCCGGGCCCGTCGGGCGGCGTGCTCGGCGCACACCAGCATCGCCGACCGGTTCAGCAGTCCGGTGAGCTGGTCGTGGCTCGCCTCGTGCTCCAACCGTCGCTCGAGCTGCTTGCGGTCGGCGATGTCACGGGCGATCAGGGTGACGAGGTCGGTGCGCTCCACCCTGCTCGTCGAGACGAGCACCTCGCGCAGCGAGCCGTCGTCACCACGCAGCAGCATCTCCTCCCCCCGCAGGTCGTCGTCCTCGTCGCGGAGCACGAATGCGGGAAGCAGACTCGTGATGGGTCGGCCCTCGAGCTCGGTGTCGGCTGCGGCGAGGGCGTCGGCTGCGGCGTTGGCCCGCTCGATGACGCCGTCGGGGCGGACCGAGAAGATGGCCTCGGCCGCCGTCTCCACGATCGAGCTGGACAACGCCTCGGTCGATCTCAGACGATCGACGAGCGTGCGGTTGCGCTGCTCCCCGTCCAGAGCCCGCAGGAGCATGGCGGCGGCCAGGTTGTTGTACCGGTCCATCATCAGCGCGTACACGAGCAGTGCCCCGGCCAGGGCGAGCAGGTCCGGGTTGGTGACGACGATCCAGAGAGCCAGGCCGATCTGCGCGGGTGTGGAGAACGCCCGGTGGAAGGAGGGGGCGGAGGCGAAGAGGATGGCGCCGGCCCCCACGTAGGCGACCACGAACATGATCGTGATGAGCCACGGCAGCATCTGGTGGCGGTCGCTGAAGAACACCGGCGGGGCGGCCCAGACGAACCCGTGGGCCCGGTTGAGCTGCTTGAGGGTGCGGCGGCCCACGCCGGTCCCGGCGCCCCTGAGCCACAGCGTGAACCCGGTCAGCACTGCGCAGAGCACCCCCTCCACCACGGCCCAGATGGCCAGGTGCGAGGGAACGGCCCAGGACCGCACGGTCAGCACGTAGGCGCCGAGACCGAGCAGAGTCGTGGCGTAGGCAGGGCCGAGCTGGGCGGTCCCGGTGACGAGCGCATGCCGATCCGGAGGCGCCTTGGCCGGACCCGAGGTCCGGCCGGAGCCCTGCGGATCGGCCGGGTCGGCCCCCGGGTCGGGCAGATCGAAGCTGACCGGCACGAGGACCGCCGAGATGACGTCCACGGCCCTGCGCAACCGGCTCGTCACCGTCCGCTTGGACCCGTCGATGCGCTCAGACAAGGGCCCGCACCTCGGTGTGCTGGTGCGCCTGGCGACGGACGGCGGCCTCGAACGAGCCGATCGACTCGGGCCGGCCGAAGAGGAAGCCCTGGAAGAGGCGACCCCCCAGGTTCGATGCGATCCGCCACTGCTCGAAGGTCTCGATGCCCTCGATCACCAGCGTGCGGTCGAAGGTGACCGACAGCGCGGAGATCGCCTGCAGCAGCACGCGGGAGCTCGGTTCCACCACGATCTGGTCCACGAAGGACTTGTCGGCCTTGATCACGTCGGCGGGGATCGCGGCGAAGTAGGCGAGCGAGGAGTACCCGGTGCCGAAGTCGTCCAGGGCGATGCACACCCCCAGCCCACGCAGCGCCTCGAGCACCGCCCGGCTGGACTCGAGATCGGCCATCAGGTGCGTCTCGGTGATCTCGATGACGAGCTGTGAGGGCGGGAACGATCGGCCCGCCAGCGCGGACCGGACATCCTCGACGACCGTGCTGCGGACGTGGAGCCCCGAGATGTTCACCGACACCCGCAGGTCCCTCAGGCCCGGCTGCTGCTGCCAGCGTTCCAGCAGGGCGGCCGCCTCGCGGAGGATCCAGCGCCCGATGTCCACCACCAGCCCGGTCTCCTCGGCGAGCGGGATGAAGTTCCCGGGCATCGTGTCGGCGCCATCGGGCTGGCGCCACCGGGCCAGCAGCTCACAGCCCGTCACCGAGCCGTCACCGGCCACGATGCGCTGCGCCATGCAGAAGAGCTGGCCGTCGGCCAGGGCCCGGCGCAGCGCCCACTCCGTGGCCGAGCGCTGCTCGGTGGCGCCCATGATCCGGGCGTCGAAGGGCACGACCCGGCACCCGCCGGCCTCCTTCGCCCGGTACATGGCGACGTCGGCGCAGGTCAACAGGTCCTCGGTGGTCGTCCTGGCGTCGCCGGGCTCGCACCACGCCAGTCCGATGCTGGCGCTCACGGCGAGCTCGTGACCGGCGACGTGGTGGGGCCGGGCGATCGCCTCGAGCACCGTGCCGGCGAACTCGGCAGCCTCGGTGGGCGTCTCGAGACCGTCGAGCAGCACGATGAACTCGTCACCGCCCACCCGGGCGACGAGACCCGCCCCGATGGCGGCGGTCTCGAGGCGTCGGGCCACGGACCGCAGCAGGTCGTCCCCGGCGGGATGGCCGAGGCCGTCGTTCACGTGCTTGAAGCGGTCGAGGTCCAGGTAGAGGATCCCGAACCCGTGGCGGTGCCGATGGGCGCGCACCCGGGCGGTCTCGGCCGTCTCGGTGAGCACGCTGCGGTTCAGGACGCCGGTGAGCTGGTCGTGGCGCACCTCGTGGCCGAGCCGCTCGAGGAGCTGCTCCATCCGGGACTGGCTCTGGAAGGCCGCGGTGAGCGTGGCGTGGGCCTCGTTGTTGAACACCACGAGCATCGCTGAGTACACCAGTGCGCCCAGGGCCAGTGGTCGCAACGACGGCTCCGCGAGCGCCCCTGCGCCCGTCGTGATGACCACGGGAGGGATCGAGTACAGCCGGTGGGCGATCGGCACCGACGCCATCACCACGCACGACGGGGCCGTGGTGGCCAGCACGAACACGAACAGGATCAGCCAAGGCTGGGGGTCCCCGGCGTGACGCAACAGCACCGCAGCCGAGGCCCAGCCCAGGCCGAGGGCCAGCTCCACGGCACCGAGGACGGTCGCCGCCCGGCGCTCCGTCTGCTGCCAGCGGCGGAGCGCGAACAGCGTGGCGTACTCGGCACCGTGGAGCGCGAGGCAGATCGCTGCCCAGATCCACACCTCCCAGCCGTCGGCCCAGTCGGCCACCATGAGGGCGAACAGGATGTGGGCGAACACCCGGCCCGGGGCCGCCGGGATCAGCTGACGCAGGGCGGAGTCGACCAGGCTCCGGCGGACCTGCGTGGCGATGCGTGCAGCGTCTCGGCCGGCGTCAGCCGCCTGGTCCTCCGATCGCCACGCCATGACTGGTTAGATCGGAGGGTCGGCTCACCGACCTGATGGGCCGTTCGGACCACCGAGCCGGTCCGAGACCCTCCTGAGCAGCAGCAGCCCGTCCTGAGCAGCAGCAGCGGCGTGCTCAGCGCGTGAGGATCTCCACGCCGTCATCGGTGACGAGCACGGTGTGCTCGAACTGGGCGGTGCGGGAGCGGTCCGCGGTGACGGCGGTCCACCCGTCGTCCCACAGGTCGTAGTCGGGGGAGCCCATCGAGATCATGGGCTCGATGGTGAAGGTCATGCCCGGCTGCATGACGGTCCTGGCGTTGCGGTCGTAGTAGTGCAGGATCGACGGCGGCATGTGGAACACCTCGCCGATGCCGTGGCCGACGAAGGCCTCCACCACGGAGTAGCCGTACCGCTCGGCATGGTCCTGGATGGCGCGGCCGATGTCGCTGACCGGGCGGCCGGGACGGACGGCGTCGATCCCCTTCTCCATGCACTCCCGCGTGACGCGGACGAGGCGCTTACTGGCTTCGTCGACGTTGCCGACGAGATAGGTCTCGGAGTGGTCGCCGTGGACGCCGTCGAGGAAGATCGTGACGTCGACGTTGACGATGTCGCCGTCCTCCAGTGGCCGGTCGTCGGGGATGCCGTGGCAGATCACCTCGTTGACCGAGGTGCAGCAGGACTTCCGGTAGGTCCCGTAGCCCAGCGTGCTCGGGTAGCCGCCCATCGAGATGTAGGCCTCGTGCACGAGCCGGTCGATCTCGTCGGTGGTCACGCCGGGCTGCACCATCGGCCGGACGGCCCGCAGGACCTCGGCCGCCGCCTTGCCGGCCCGCCGCATGCGCTCGATCGTCTCGGCGTCCTTCACCAGCGGCGCCGACGTGCGCTTCGGCTTGCCGTTGTTCGACACGTAGTCGGGCCGGGCGATCTCCGCCGGAACGGTCCGCACCGGCGACACCCGGCCGGGCTGCACGAGGCGGACCCCGGCCGACGCCCCCGGGGCGGTGCCCGGACCGACGTCCTTGTGGCACCGCTTGAACTTCTTCCCCGAGCCGCACCAGCACGGGTCGTTGGACTTGGGCAGCACCATGGTGGACGTCAACGTTAGGGCAACCCGAGGGGATTCCAGGGACGGCGGCGGTAGCCTGACGGCCCCATCCCGCCCCCGTGGCGGGGCGAGTGAGCGTCGATCCCGACCAGCGACGCGAGGAGCGACATGTCCGACCAGCAGAGCCACGCCGCCGACGTCCCCCCGTACCGCTACGGGGCGCGACTGGCGGGCGAGATCGAGGCGCGCTGGCAGGACCGCTGGGACGCCGAGGGCACCTTCCACACCCCCAACCCCGTCGGCCCGCTGTCGGAGGGCTTCGACGCCGTGCGCGACGCGCCCAAGCTGTTCGTGATGGACATGTTCCCGTACCCCTCCGGGGCGGGCCTGCACGTCGGCCATCCGCTGGGCTACATCGCCACCGACGTGTACTCCCGGTTCAAGCGGATGACGGGCCACAACGTGCTGCACACCATGGGCTACGACGCCTACGGCCTGCCCGCCGAGCAGCACGCCGTGGCCACCGGCCAGCACCCCCGGATCAACACCGAGGCCAACATCGAGATCATGGCCCGCCAGCTCCGGCGGTTGGGACTCGGGCACGACCCCCGGCGCGCCGTCCGCACGACCGACATCGACTTCCTCGAGTTCACCCAGCGAATCTTCCTGCGCATCTTCAACAGCTGGTTCGACGAGACGGCCACGAACCGCCTCGGGGGCAGGGGTGCGGCGCGCCCGATCGAGGACCTGATCGCCGACCTCGCCTCGGGCGCCCGCCCGACGGCCGACGGGCGCCCCTGGGCCTCGCTGTCGGAGGCCGAGCAGCGGGCCCTCGTCGACGCGCACCGCCTCGTCTACGTCGCCGACGTCCCCGTCAACTGGTGCCCCGGGCTGGGCACGATCGTGGCCAACGAGGAGGTCACCGCCGACGGCCGCTCCGACCGCGGCAACTTCCCCGTCTTCAAGCGCAACATGCGCCAGTGGCTGATGCGGATCACGGCGTACGCCGAGCGCCTGATCGACGACCTCGACCTCGTCGACTGGCCCGAGCCGGTGAAGCTGATGCAGCGCAACTGGATCGGCCGGAGCTTCGGGGCCCGCGTGGGGTTCGCTAGCCCGGCG
Source organism: Acidimicrobiia bacterium (assembly GCA_044356125.1). Lineage (GTDB taxonomy): Bacteria > Actinomycetota > Acidimicrobiia > Acidimicrobiales > JANYDT01 > JBIKWW01. The sequence goes on along the minus strand of JBIKWW010000101.1, from coordinate 3,557 downwards.
GGCGACATCGAGGTCTTCACGACACGGCCCGACACGCTCTTCGGCGCGACCTTCATGGTCCTGGCCCCCGAGCACCCGCTCGTCGCCGGCCTCACCGCGGCCACGTGGCCCGAGGGCACCGACGCCCGCTGGACCGGCGGGGCGGCGACGCCGGCGGAGGCCGTCGAGGGCTACGTGGCGGCGGCCGCCGCGCGCACCGACGTCGAGCGGCAGGTGGAGGCCAAGACCAAGACCGGCGTGTTCCTCGGGTCGTATGCGCGCAACCCGGTCAACGGTGCGCAGGTCCCCGTCTTCATCGCCGACTACGTGCTCATGGGGTACGGCACGGGGGCGATCATGGCGGTGCCCTCGGGTGACCAGCGCGACTTCGAGTTCGCCCGGCAGTTCGGTCTCGACATCACGGCGACGGTCCGGCCCCCCGACGACTGGTTCGCCGCCCGGGGGATCGCCCCCTCCCTCGACTGCGACACCTGGCCCGAGGCGTACACCGGTGACGGCGTCGTCGTCAACAGCCGCAACGAGAGCCTGGTGCTCGACGGCATCGCCACCAAGGCCGAGGCCATCGCCGCCGTCAGCGCCTGGTTGGAGGAGCACCGCCGCGGCCATGGAACCGTCCAGACCAAGCTGCGCGACTGGCTCTTCAGCCGCCAGCGCTACTGGGGCGAGCCGTTCCCGATCGTCTACGACGGGATCGGTCCCGTCGCCCTGCCCGAGGCGATGCTGCCGGTCGGCCTGCCCGACACCGACCAGTTCGCGCCCCGCAGCTTCGATCCCGACGACTCGGCGAGCGAACCGGAGCGCCCACTCGACCGCCTCACCGACTGGAAGCACGTCACCCTCGACCTGGGCGATGGTCCGCGCGCGTACGTTCGCGAGACGAACGTGATGCCCCAGTGGGCCGGCTCGTGCACGTACTACCTGCGCTACATCGATCCGACCCTCGTCGAGGCCGTCACCGTGCCCGAGAACGAGCGGTACTGGATGGGGGAGCGGGGCGTCGACCTCTACGTCGGCGGCGTCGAGCACGCCGTGCTGCACCTCCTCTACAGCCGCTTCTGGCACAAGGTCCTCTTCGACCTGGGCGTGGTCGGCACGCCGGAGCCGTTCGCCCGCCTGTTCAACCAGGGCTACATCCAGGCGCCCGCCTACACCGACGCCCGCGGCGTCTACGTCGAGGCCTCCGAGGTCGAGGAGCGCGACGGCCACTTCTTCCACCACGGCGAGGAGGTGAACCGCGAGTTCGGCAAGATCGGCAAGAGCCTGAAGAACATGGTCTCGCCCGACGACATGTACGAGGCCTACGGTGCCGACACGCTGCGCCTCTACGAGATGGCGATGGGCCCACTGGAGCAGTCCAAGCCGTGGGAGACCCGCGCCGTGTCGGGGGCCCACCGGCTGCTGCAGCGCATCTGGCGCCTCGTGGTGGACGAGGACTCTGGTGCGCTGCGGGTCGTCGCCGCCGAGCCGACGAGGGCCGACCTCGAGGCGCTGCACCGCACCGTCGACGCCGTGCGCGGCTCGATGGACGACCTGCGTCTCAACACCCCCATCGCCCGGATCACCGAGCTCACCAACCACCTCACCTCGGCCTACCCCGGAGGCGCGCCCCGGGCCCTGGCCGAACCGCTCGTGCTCATGGTCGCCCCGTTCGCCCCGCATCTCGCCGAGGAGCTGTGGTCCCGCCTCGGCCACCCCCGCTCCCTGGTCCGCGAGCCGTTCCCGATCGCCGACCCGCAGTACCTGGTGAGCGACACCGTCGAGGTTCCGGTCCAGGTCAACGGGAAGGTCCGGGCCGTCGTCAGCGTCCCGACCGGCGCCGACGAGGCCCTCCTGGAGGCGGCCGCCCGGGCCGACGCCAAGGTGGCGGCCCAGCTCGAGGGAAGGACCGTCCGCAAGGTGGTCGTCGTGCGGGGCCGACTCGTCAACTTCGTCGTGGGCTAGCTGCGGGACCGTGCCGGGGGATCGGCCCGAACCGGGACCCGGGGGCGGAGCGGTCCCCGCCGCCCGGTAGCGTCCTGGCCCGTGATGTCGACCTCCCGCCGTTCCCACCGTCGCCCACTCGGTCGTTCGCCCCGTGCCGGGCGCGCCCCGCTGGCCACCGCCGCACTGGCGCTCACCGCCCTCGTCGGGCTCGCCGCCTGCTCGTCGGACGGTGCGGGCCCGGCCACCGAGACGACCGTGGCCGCCGAGTCAACGACCGAGACCACCGTCCCCGCCGAGGCCGCCGAGACCGCGGCGCCCGCCGACTCGGCCGCCCCGGCTGCACCGACGGACCCGACGGCGTCGGCCGAGGCCGCAGCGTCGGCGTGCCCGCCCGCCGGCGGCTCCGAGCAGCAGGTGCGCACGTTCACCGCCGAGCAGCCGATGTGCATCGATCCCGCCAAGACCTACACGGCGAAGGTCGAGACGACGAAGGGCACGTTCACGGTCACCCTCGACGCCGCCCGGGCGCCCAAGACCGTCAACAACTTCGTGACCCTCGCCCGCTGGCGGTACTTCGACGGGATCGGCTTCCACCGGGTCGTGCCCGGGTTCGTGATCCAGGGCGGCGACCCCGAGGGCACGGGCACGGGCGGCCCCGGCTACACCTTCGCCGACGAGCTCCCCCAGGCCGGCGAGTACCAGATCGGATCACTGGCCATGGCCAATGCCGGTCCGAACACGAACGGCAGCCAGTTCTTCGTCATCACCGGCGAGGCCGGTGCCGGTCTGCCGCCCAGCTACTCGCTCTTCGGCAAGGTGACCGAAGGCATGGACGTCGTCATGGCCATCGACGCACTCGGTCAGGGGGACGGCCCGCCCTCGGAGCCCGTCACCATGACCAAGGTGACGATCACCGAGTCCTGATCCGGTGTCCGGAATCCTCCGCCAGTCCGTAACGGGCACCCCGGCGCCGCGGTCCAACCAGCCGTGACCCTCGTCGACCGCATCTGCGCCTCCGCCGCCCGCACGGGCTCCACACGGGGCATCACCTTCGTGGGCAACCACGAGCCCATGCGGGTCGGCTACGGCCAGCTCCACGACGAGGCCCGCGCCGGCGCCGCCCGGCTGCAGTCCCGCGGGGTGGGGCCCGGCCACCAGGTGGCCATCCTCGGGCCCACCACCCGCCCCCTCGTGACCGCCATCCAGGCAGCCTGGCTGTCCGGCGCCGCCGTGGTGGTCCTGCCGCTGCCCATGCGGCTCGGGTCGCTGGAGGAGTTCGTCCGCCAGACGCGCCAGCGCATCCTCAGCGCCCAGGCCTCCGTCGTGCTCGTCGACGCCGACCTCGCCGCCTTCGTGGCGCCCGAGCCGGGCGATCCGGCCCTCGTCACCCTGGACGAGATCGTCGGTTCCGCGGCCCCGGCGATGTCGCCCGACGCCTGGGAGCGCCCTGCGCTCGACGCCGAGGACCTCGCCATCCTGCAGTTCACGTCGGGCTCCACGGCCGAGCCCAAGGGCGTGATGATCCCGCACCGCCAGCTGCTCGCCAACGTGGACGCCATCCGCCACGGGACCGGCCTCGGCGAGGACGACTGCGGGGTGTCCTGGCTGCCCCTCTACCACGACATGGGCCTCAT
>JBIKWW010000511.1:0-2577 GCA_044356125.1 Acidimicrobiia bacterium | reverse complement strand
GCATCGCCGACGACGATCCGGGGCCCTGGGTCGGCGTCGATCCCGACGGCAACTTCGTGGCCGTGCTGGAGGCGTTCGGCGACGGCCTGCTCAAGCCCGCCGCCGCCGTGGCGATCGACTGAGCCGCCGCGGTCCCCCGGGGCCCCCGGGCGCTGGGCCGCCTGTTGGGCCGCCTCCTGGGCCGCCTGTTGGGCCGCCTCCTGGGCGATCGGAGGGGTGGCGCCCCACCGGTAGCCTTGCCCCCCGTGCTCGTCGTCCGTGATCCCGCCGCCATCCCTGCTGCGATCCGCGGCGCGGCGGTCACGATCGGCGCCTACGACGGCGTCCACCGCGGCCACCGGGCCGTGATCGCCGAGGTCCGGCGGCTGGCTGCGGCCCGGGGTGTCCCCAGCGCCGTCGTCACCTTCGACCGCCATCCCGCCCAGGTCGTGCGACCGGCCTCGGCCCCGGCTCTGCTCACCGACCTGGAGCAGAAGATCGAGCTGCTGGCCACGACCGGGGTCGACGCCGTGGTCGTCGTTCCGTTCGACGACGAACGGGCCACCGAGTCGGCCGAGGACTTCGTCGCCGAGGTGCTCGTCGGCGCGCTCGGGACCTGTGTCGTGGTCGTCGGGGCGGACTTCCACTTCGGCAAGGGCCGGGGCGGCAACGTGGAGCTCCTGAGCCGCATGGGCCCGGTCCACGGCTTCGAGGTCGTCGGGTTCGACCTGCTGGGGGCCGACGACGTCGCCCTGGCCGCCCACAAGGTGTCCTCCACGGCGGTGCGCGAGCTCCTGCGCGCCGGTGAGGTCTCGGAGGCGGCGGTGCTGCTCGGGCGGCCCCACGAGGTCCGTGGCATCGTCGTCACGGGTGACCAACGGGGCCGTCAGCTCGGGTTCCCGACGGCCAACGTCAAGCTGCCCCAGGAGATCTGCCTGCCCTCCGACGGGATCTACGCCGGCTGGTACCTGCGCCCCGACGGCTCGCGTCACCCGGCGGCGATCAACCTGGGCCGCCGCCCGACCTTCTACGACGACCAGCCCTACTCGCTGCTCGAGGCGTACCTGTTGGACTTCGACGGCGATCTGTACGGCGAGCCGGCCCGGGTGCAGTTCGTCGAACGCCTGCGGGCCGAGTTGCGATTCGACGGGATCGACACGCTCATCGCCCAGATGCACCGCGACGTCGCCCGGGCCCGGGTCGTGCTCGGCTGCTGACCGGCCGGGCCGGGCGCCCCGGGGCCGGCGGGTCGGGCCTCAGGGTCGGGCCTCAGGGTCGGGCCTCAGGGTCGGGCCTCAGGGTCGGGCCTCAGGGTCGGGCCTCAGGGTCGGGGACGTGGCGCATCCCCCGCCGCAACCAGCGGGACCCGAGGAGGATCAGGCCGAACATCCACGCCGAGGCCACGGCGAGCGCCGTCTGCGTGCCGTGGTTCGAGATGATCCAGCCCCCGGCCGTGGCGCCGAGGACCTGCACCCCGATCGTGAGCATGCGCGACGTCGCCATGATGCGCCCGATCATGTTCGCCGGGGCGAGGCGCTGGCGGACCGTCCGGGTGCCGATGTTGGCGATCATCACCGCGATGCCGTCGATGACGAGCGCGGCGGTGACGACGACCGTCGAGCGTGTCGAGGCGGCCACGCCGTTGGCCACGGCGACCGTCGCCGTGCACGCCAGCAGCGTCGAGTAGTCGTCCAGGCGGGACAGCACCGCCGGGGCGACGGCCGCACCGATCACGTTGCCGCCGGCGATCAGCGCGCTGAACACCCCGATCCAGGCCGGTTCCAGGCCGAGCTGATCGCGGCCGATCAGCACGATCGCGCTGACCTGCATCGTGGCCGCGAAGGCGAGCAGGGCGATCCACACGACGAGGCGCCACAGCCGGGGGTCGGAGCGCAGCGCCCGCCACCCGTCACGGGCGTCGGCGAGCAGGGACGGGGCTCCGCTCCCCGGTTGCTCCACGACCACCTCGGGCACCCGCGTGAGCATGAGCCCGGAGGCGGCGAAGCTGAGGGCGTCACCCACCACCGGCACGTACCGTCCGAGCCCGAACACCGTGCCGCCGGCGATCGGGCCGATCACCTGCTCGCCCCACGTCTGGGCGATCCCGATCCGGGCGTTGGCGCTCGTCAGCTGATCCCGGCTGAGCAGGTGCCGCACGTAGGTGAACGCAGCCGAGCTGAAGACGATGTCGCCGATGCCGAGCACGACGGCGGTGACGTACACGGCCGGTAGCGTGACCTCGGCGGCCACCGCCAGGGCCAGCACGAGCAGGGTGACGGCGCGGACCAGGTCGGCGCCCATCATCACGGTCCGGGGCCGCCGGTAGCGGTCCGACCAGGCCCCGAGGAGCGGCGCGAAGAGCCAGGGCAGACGCTGGAAGGCGAAGACGGCGGTGACGAGCCAGGCCTCCTCGGTCACCGAAGCGGCCAGCAGGGGGAGGGCGACGACCAGCAGCCCGTCGCCCAGGTAGCTGACGGCGTTGGCCCCGAGGAGCCAGCGGAACCCCCGACCGGTCAGCCCACCGCCGTCGGCCCGGCCCGCCGAGGTCGTGGCGTTCATCGTCCCGAGCCTACGGTTCGCCGGGACGTCGGGGGCGAC
>JBIKWW010000510.1:0-2578 GCA_044356125.1 Acidimicrobiia bacterium | reverse complement strand
CGGCGACGATCGAGCGGAACGCGACGTTGAGGATCGACACGTCGAGCGAGACCAGGAAGATCGACACCGAGCAGATGGCCAGGACCCGGAACGGGCGGCTGAGAGCGGGCACGGTTAGTGACACTAGTCCACTATCGATGTTCACCGATTATGGCAGCGGCCTAGGCTCGGCCCGTGCCCACCCGACGACGCCAGAACCCACGTGGAGAAGGGGAGCGACTGCGCGAGGAGTTCCTGGAGGCGGCCGAGCACCTGCTCGTTGCACGCGGGTCTCAGGCGGCGGTCACCGTGGCCGCGATCTGCGCCGAGGTCGGCTGCACGCCGCCAGCGCTCTACCGCCTGTTCGCCGACAAGAACACGCTCCTGCTCGACGTCTGCAACCGGCTGTTCGACCGCTACCGGGAGGCCGTCGCTGCAGCCGAGCGGAGGACCCGCGATCCGCAGCGCCGTCTCCTGGCGATCACCGACGCCTACATCGCCTTCGCGCTCGACAACCCCGGCGTGTACCGGGTGCTGTTCATGCACGGCGCCGAGCACCAACCCGGCACCACGATCCCAGCCGCGGTGGACAGCGGAGCGAGGATGTTCGCGCACCTGCAGGAGTCCGTCGCCACCCGATTGCCCGGGGTCGACGCTCACGACGCGGCGGCGTCGATCTGGTCGGTCGTGCACGGCGTTGCGTCGCTGGTGATCGCCAAGCCCGACTTCCCGTGGCCGGGCGGCGACGGACGACGCTGGGCGCACCGAAGCGCGCGGCGCACGGTCGAGCAGATCGTCTCCGGCCACGAGACGGGCCGTGCGGTCAGGACGGCCCGTCGGTCAGCCGCCGCGGCCCGTTGATCCGCCCGATCAGCCCCAGCCGCCGGCGTAGGTGAAGAACTGGCCGGTCTGGAAGCGGCTCGACCCGTCGAGCAGGGCGGCGCAGAAGTTGGCCATCTCCACGGTGCTGCCGAGGCGGCGCATGGGCACGAGGGCCTCGACCCGGGCCCGCCCCTCCGGGGTCTCGGCCCGGTTGCCGCGGAGGAACTCGGGGAAGTCCATGAAGTTCGAGCCGACCACGTTCACCTGCACGCCGCTGTCGGCCACCTCGAGACCGAGCGAGCGCAGCATCATCGTGGCGCCCGCCCGGGTGCCGGCGTAGAGCGAGGCCTTGGGCGTCGGAGCCCCCGCCGTGGCGCTGGTGGCCACCAGGATCTGGCCGTCGCGCTGACCGAGCAGGGTCGGCAGCACACCCTGCACGAACGCGTACGGCGCCTCGATGTTGCCGGCCACGGCGGCCCGCAGGTCGTCGATCGTCGTCGACGTGAAGCGGCCCACGGCGATGCGGCCGGACGAGAAGAAGGCCGAGTGGAAGGTGCCGAAGCGCTCCACCGCGGCGGCGGCCAGGCGGGGTCCGGCGGTGAGATCGTGGGCGGCCACGTCGACGGTGACCGAGGCCGCGCCCAGGGCGTCGAGCTCCTCGGCCAGACCGGCCGAGGCCCGGGCCAGCACGAGGTCGTGACCCCGCGCCGCCAGCACCCGGGCCAGGTCGGGCCCGATGTAGCTGTCGGCCTGGCAGACGATGGCGACCCGGCGGGACGGTGCTGAGGGGCTCATGGCCGATGTCTACCGGCCCCGGCGGGGGTGCCGCCAACGAACCCCTCCGAGCCCCCGATTCCGGGCCCGGGGCGTCAGGCGGCGAGGACGGCCCGGGCCACGATGTCGGTCCCGAAGGCCGTGAGGATGGCCAGGTAGAGCAGCCCCGTGGCGGCCATGACGGCCGAGTAGAAGCGCTCCTGCAGCGCCTTGCGGGTCACGAACGCCAAGACGATGGTGGTCACGGCACAGGCCACCCAGAACCAGCCGAGCATCCCGTTCCAACCGTCGTCGATCGAGCCGCCCAGCACGCTGAGCATCCCCGTCGGCACCAGGAGCAGGGCCACCTCGGCGGGCCACAGCCGCATGAGCCAGTCGTTCAGCTCGATGATCGGCCGACGCGGCAGCCCGGGCTGGACCAGGTACCAGTGGCCGAGCAGCATGGCGTCGGACACCGCCCCCAGGAACAGGGCCCCCACCAGGGTGCGCGCCACCGACAGCCACAGCGGTCCGCCCGCTGCCGAGGCGGCCGCCACCAGCCCCACGGCACCGCACGCCGGAGCGACCAGGTCGAGCACCGGTGGGAACTCGGGGCCGTCACGGCGCTCTCGGTCGACCTCCTCGGACACGCGTCCGAACTGGTCCCGGAAGGTGATGCTGGCCGTCCCCGGCTCGGTCCCGCCGACCATGGCCGCCACCCGCGCCGCCTTGCGCTCGGCCTCCACCCGCTGACCCGACACCCCGGCCCGGCGCCGCAGCACCGACACCACCAGCGCGACGGCGGCTCCGGCGATCAGCCCGGCCGCCCCCAGCTCACGACCGGCCACCGTCTCGGACCGACCAGCGGCGTACATCCCGATGGCGGCGATCCCGGCGAAGCTGACCCGCAGGAGCCAGCCGTAGCCCAGGCCGACCAGGCGGCCGCGGGTCGTCACCCACAGGAAGAACAGGCCCCCCGTCGCCCACTGCAGCAGGACGGTGGCGGCGTCGAGCCGGATCAGCG
>JBIKWW010000509.1:0-2581 GCA_044356125.1 Acidimicrobiia bacterium | reverse complement strand
CTGACCGCCGGGTCCTAACGGCCGGCGTTCTTGATCGTCGGGCTTCCCCGTGCCAGCCGGGCGAGGGATGATCACGGCGATGCGCGACCTCCTCGTCGACGATGTCCTCAACGCCCTCGACCGGGCCCGGCCGTTGGTCGTGGGCCTCGCCGGTCCCGTCGGGATCGGCAAGTCGTCCCTGGCCGGCGAGGTCGCCACGGCGCTCCGGGGTGCCGGGTTGGCCGCTGAAGTGCTGGCGACCGACGGCTTCCTGCGGCGGAGCGCACAGCTCGAGGCCGAGGGCCTGCTCCTGCGCAAGGGGTTCCCCGAGACCTACGACGAGGGCTCGCTGGTGGCCGCCATCGGCCGGGTCCGGGCGGGGGACAGCTTCGCCGTGCCCGTGTACTCACACGCCACGTTCGATCCCGACGACGAACGCATCGTCGGTCGGTGCGACGTGCTCATCGTGGAGGGCGTGAACGCCCTGCAGCCGGTCGTCGCCGAAGCGGCCGACCGGCGCTGGTACCTCGACGCTCCCGACCCCGTCGTGGTCGGCTGGTTCATCGAACGGTTCCGGAGGCTCACCGAACGGGCGCGTACCGAGGGTGGCTTCTACGAGCGCTTCGTCGCCCTCGACCCCGAGGGACTGGACGCCGCGGCGCGTCACGTCTGGGCGCTGGTGAACCAGCCCAACCTCGACGACCACATCCGGCCCACCCGCCGTCGGGCCGACCTGGTGATCGATGCCGAAGCCTGGCGGGCGGCGGTGTCCAGGGCGAACGGAACCTGATTCCGCGCCATTCAGGGGCAGACCCGGCTCCCTGGGAGGCTCCAGGGCCCGCTGCGCAGGTCCCGCAGGCCGACCGAGTCGGCTCGGGGCTCGACGGTCACCTCGGCCAGCCGGTCGGGAAGGGCGACCGCCGCGCGGATGGCACCGTTGACGACCAGCGCGGCCGACCGGCGGCCGACGACGAGCCGGAACGGCGTGCCGCCAGGCAGGTCGGGGGCCGTCGAGGGGAGCCGAAGGAACCCGGCGCCGTCGTCACCGGCCACGGCGTCGGGGCCCTCGAGCGCCAGTCGGGTCCGGCCGCGACGCAACGGACCCGACTGGTCCGGGGTCGCCTCGAAGCGGAACACGATCCGTCCGGCCGAACCGTCGGGCAGCCGGTCGAGGACCCCCTCGATCACCCGGCACGTGCCCGCCCCGAGCGATACGACGTCCTCGCCCGGGGCGGTCGAGGCGGTGACGCGGTAGCTGGCCCGGGCGCCCGAGGCGGTCCATCCGGCGGCGTGGCGCGGGAGGGGGGCGAACGGGGCCGGTACTCGTCCTCCGAGCACCGCGTCGGCGGTGTCCCGGGCGAGCCACACCCGTGAGGTCGCGGTGGTGAACGCAGTGCGGAACCCGCGGTCGATCACTGCAGCCGCCGGCGTGCCTTCGGCGAACGGCGTCTCCAGACTGTCCATCGCGATGACCGGTCGCGACCGGTCCAGGTCCTGCGCAAACCAGTCCCACGATCCCCGCAGCACGTACTCGGGGCTCGTGCGACCCAGGTAGATCTCGCCCATCAGGAAGCTCTTCCAGATGAACCGAGTCGCTGCCGTGCGCCGCAGCGCGAGGTAGGGCCACGGCTCGTTGGTCCAGATCAGGATCGGGTCGTCGTCGACGCTCACGAGATCGGCGACGGCTTGGATCGACCGGGTGTGGCCGTCCTGGGAGTCGAGCCGCTCCCGGGTCTTGGCCGTCGGGCCCTGAAAAGCGGCACCGGCCCGCCAGCCCTCGGCGGCCGGTGCGGTCCCCGACAGCACCACCGACGACACAGCGACAACGGTGGGCAGCCACGGCGCTGCGTGTGGTCGGGCCCCGGCCTGGCCGAGGGCCTTCAGCACGCGTGTCGCGCCGAGCGCCGTGCCGAGTGCCGCCGGTACCGCCGACACGACGTAGTAGTGGGTGCTGTTCCGCTGCGTCAGCACGATCTCCAACGTGGCGGCGAGGAACCAGGCCGGCACCAGCAGGTGGACGAACCGCTCGCAGGCCGTCATGGAGGGCCAGAACGCCACCGTGAGCATCAGGAATCCCCCCATGGCGAGGGACGCGACCGGGCGGTTGCCGTAGTAGGTCCACTGGTCGTGCCAGCCTCGGGCGAGCTGGCGGCGCAGGGACTGCCCGGTCGCTTCGGTCATGTACTGGCCGTAGACCCACCAGCTCTGCCACCAGATGCCGAAGAGGCCGCGGAGCAGGTACCACAGCGGGGCGGTGAGGAAGGCGGCGACGGCGGTGGCGGCGATCAGTCTCCGGCGACGCCGGGCCGTCGCCGGACCGGGGCCCGGACCGGGCCCCCATCCCCGGACGGCGACGAGGGCTCCCAGGCCGATCACGCCGGCAGAGAGCGCCGACGTCGAGACGGTCTGGACCGACAGGCCGAGCAGTGCACCGGTGGCTGCGGGCCAACGGGCGTCCCGCCATGGCGACGGGTGGGCGGGCCGGCTCAGCCGGCCCGTGACGACGACGGCCGCGGCCAGCGAGAGCAAGGCTGCGGTGATGTTGCGGCTGTAGAGCTTGCCGCTGTAGTCGGCGCCGGTCAGGCTGAAGTGGACGAATGTG
>JBIKWW010000508.1:0-2584 GCA_044356125.1 Acidimicrobiia bacterium | reverse complement strand
GAACACGCGCCGATCACGGACAGGCCGGTCATGGACAGGCCGGTCATGGACAGGCCGGTCATGGACAGGCCGGTGACGATCACCGAGCCGGCCCGCCGGGTGGACGTCGTGCACCGGGCCGACGTGCTCGTGGTCGGATCGGGGCCGGGTGGCCTGGCCGCCGCCATCGCCGCCGCCCGGGTCGGCGTGAGCGTGGCGCTCGTCGAGCGGTTCGGGTGCTTCGGCGGGAACATCACCGCGGTCGGCGTCGAGGGCTTCGCCTGGTACCGGCACGAGGCGACCGTCGAGGCGGGCGGGATCGGGCGCGAGTTCGAGGAGCGGGCCAAGGCGATGGGGGCGGCGGTGCCCGAGAGCCAGTCGCTGTCCTACGAGCTCGACTCCGAGGGCTTCAAGATCGTGGCCGACCGCCTCGTGGAGGAGGCGGGCATCCATCCCATGCTGCACCGCCTCGTCGTCGCCCCCGTGCTCGACGGTGACCGGATCACCGGCGTCATCACCGAGTCCAAGGCGGGCCGCGAGGCCGTGCTGGCCGACGTCGTGATCGACGCCACCGGTGACGCCGACATCGCCTTCCGGGCCGGGGCCCCGACCCGCACCACGCCCGTCGAGCACATGCAGGCGGCGTCGGTCATGTTCCATCTCGCCGGAGTCGACAAGCGGCGGTTCCTCGAAGGGGTCCGGGCCGATCCGCAGACCTACGCCGACTGGTCGACCGGCGAGTGGCGGATCGAGACCGACGGCAAGGAGGACCACCTCTTCTCGCCGTTCCTCGGCAAGCCGTTCGCCCAGGCCATCCGCGACGGCGTCATCCCCGCTGAGCTCAACACGATCGCCGGCACGTGGGGGGCGATGCACGACACGGGTGAGCTCACCTACCTGAACCTCGTGCACCTCGCCGGCTGCGACGGGACCGACCCCGACTCGATGACGCACTTCGAGATCGAGGGCCGCCGTCAGGCCATGCTGGCCATCGAGGCGCTGCGCCGCTACACCCCTGGTTGCGAACAGGCCCGCCTGCGCAACTTCGGCATGACGATCGGCATCCGCGACACCCGCAAGATCGACGCCCGGTACAACCTCACCGAGGCCGACGTGCGCAACGAGGCCCGGTTCGAGGACTCCATCGGCATCTACCCCGAGTTCATCGACGGCTACGGCGTGCTGGTGCTGCCCACCACCGGACGGTACGTCCACATCCCCTACCGGTGCATGGTGCCGCGCGGCGTGAAGAACCTGCTCGTGACGGGGCGCGCCGTCGGCGGTGACCGCATCGCCCACGCCGCCACCCGCAACATGGCCTGCTGCGCGGTCGCCGGCCAGGGGGCCGGGGTGGCCGCCGCGGTGGCCGTGAGGTCGGGCCGCGACGTCGACGACGTGGACGTCGCGGCCGTGCAGCGCGCGCTCGTGGCCCAGGAGGTCCGCATCGCCTGACCGCGCCGCGACCGGCCGGAGGACGGGCGCGGACGACACCGACGGGCTCGCCGCCATGCGGCCCGCCCGAGCCGCCGCCGGCCGAATGATGTGTCACATTGATGGACAGCAGTTGATCGCTGAGTAGGGTCGGGGTCGTGAAGATCACCCTCCTCGGCACCGGCAGCCCACTGCCCGATCCGAACCGCGCCGGACCGAGCACCCTCGTCCAGGCCGGTGGAGCGAACCTGCTGTTCGACTGCGGGCGTGGCGTGCTCATGCGTCTGGCCGGGTCGCTGACCCCGGTGTCGCAGCTCACGGGTCTGCTCCTCACCCATCTCCACAGCGACCATCTGACGGACCTCAACGACGTCATCACGACGCACTGGATCACCACGCCGGGCCCGACGACCCTGCGGGTGTTCGGTCCGGCGGGCACGGCCCGGGTCGTCGAGGCCACCATGCGGATGCTGGAGCACGACATCGCCTACCGGCGCTCCCACCACGCCGACCTGGGCTGGGACCCGGTCGTCGAGGTCGGCGAGGTGGAGCCGGGGGACCGCTTCGATCTGGGCCCCGTCTCGGTCGTCGTCGGCCGCACCGACCACCGGCCGGTGGAGCCGACGGTCGGCTACCGGATCGAGCACGACGGCCGCAGCGTGGTGATCGCCGGCGACACCATCCCCTGCGAGGGCCTCGACGCCCTGTGCACCGGAGCCGACGCGTACGTGCAGACGGCCATCCGGGCCGACATCGTCCGCCAGATCCCCAACGCCCGGATCCAGGACATCCTCGACTACCACTCCTCCGTCGAGCAGGCGGCCGCCACCGCCGCCCGGGCCGGGGTCAAGGCGCTCGTGCTCACCCACTACGTACCGCCGCCCCCGCCGGGCGGCCTGGAGGCCTGGCGGGAACTCGTCGCGCCGCACTTCGGCGGCACGGTGGTGCTGGGCGACGACCTGACCGCCCACGAGGTCACCTGACCCCGCGAGCGCTTACAAGAGGCGCCTAGGCTCACCCGCCGTGAGCGCGACGCATCCCGTGAACGTGACCGTCTGGAACGAGTTCCTGCACGAGGTCGAGGAGCCCGAGATCGGCGCCGTGTACCCGACGGGGATCCACGGTGCCATCGCCGAGGGGCTGTCCGCCGATGCCGGCCTGGCCGTGCGCACGG
>JBIKWW010000507.1:0-2585 GCA_044356125.1 Acidimicrobiia bacterium | reverse complement strand
GGCCCGGCTCACCGGTCCGATCCGATGCGGTCCGATCCGATGCGGTCCGATCCGATGCGGTCCGATCCGATGCGGTCCGATCCGATGCGGTCCGATCCGTCACCGCACGATTCTGGCCCGACCGCAACGGACTCCACGTCACCGGACGCTGCTCACCAGCTCCAGCGCCGGACGGCGGGAGACCCGCCAGGCCGGCCATGCGGCCGCCAGCGTCCCGAGCACGGCCGATCCGAGGACGGTGACCGAGATCCGGGGCCACGGGATGATCACGGTGGGAATGTCACTTCCCCCGGCGACCGTGATGAAGGCCCACGTCCCGACCACGGCGACCGCCGTTCCGCACACCGCGGCGACCGACGACAGCAGGCCCGCCTCGAGGAGCACGATCCGGCGCACCTCGCTCCTCGTCGCCCCGACGGCCCGCAGCAGCCCGATCTCGTTGGAGCGCTCGCTCACCGCCAGGGCCATCGTGTTGGCCACGCCCAGGAGGGCGATCAGCATGGCCAGGTAGAGCATGGCGTCGATGAAGCTGGCGAACGCCCGCACCTCACTGCCCATGCTGTCGAGATGCTGCTGTCGGCTCGACAGGAACGAGCCCGGCGTGCGACCCACCTCCTCGAGCAGCGCAGCTCGGGCCTCGGCGAGACCGACGCCCGGCGACGTCCTCACGTAGACGTGGGTGTCGAGCAGACCGTCGACGACGCCGTCGAGGACCGCCCGGTCGACGAAGTACGCAGGGGCGTCGAACCCGCCGGTGCTGCGGGCGACCACGGCGACCACGGGGACGTCGATCGTGGAGCGCTCCAGCTCGACCGTGACGTCGGTGCCGAGCAGTGAACGGTCCGTGCTGACGACGGCGATGCCTCCCGACCGCAGGTCGGCGACGTCACCCGCCACCGGACCGAGGTCGTAGAGCTCCGGCCACCGCATCGGGTCGATGCCTCCGATGGCCACGGGGCGGCTGTCGATCACACCTTCGGCCACGGTCAGGGACGCCACGGCACCGAGCTCCGGCCGCTCCCGCAGCCGGCCCGAGAGTGACGGGTCGATGGTGGCGTAGTCCGCTGTCGCCGAGGTGACCACGAAGTCGGCCTTCAGCCCGTCACGGACGTCGGTGCCCACGGCGCTCGACAGCGAGCTGGCGATGATGGCGAACAGCACCACGAGCGCGCTCCCGAGGGTGAGCGCCAGCGATGTCGACGACGCCCGCCGTGGGCTGCCACCGAGGTTCCCGGCGGCGATGGCCCCGCGGGGCCCGGCGACACGCCGCAGCAGCGGAGCCGAGACCGTGGCCGTAGCCCGGATCAGGGCCGGCCCGCACAGCACCAGGGCGGGAACCACCAGGACCACGAGGCCCAGCCAGGCCGAGCTGTCGAGGGCGACGGCGGCAGCGCCCCCCGTGACCGAGCACACGGCCAGGCCCAGACCGACGGCCGTACGCGTCCGGCTGAGACGACGGGACTCCGCCGTTGCGTCGCGCATCGCCTCGACCGGCGCCGTGGCCGCAGCACGCCGGGCCGGGACCCAGGCCGCGAGCAGGACCGTGAGCAGCCCGGCCGACACGCCGACCACGAGCGACGTCGACGAGACGATCGTCGGCCCGTTGAGGAACGTGACACCGGTGAGGCCCACCATCCAGCGCAGCACGCCGACACCGGCGATGCCGCCCACCACCCCCAGGGACGTGGCCACGACGCCGATCACCAGCGCCTCGGCGACGACGCCACCGAGCACCTGGCGGCGCTGCGCCCCGATCGCCCGCAGCAGCCCGGACTCCCGGCGGCGCCGGGCGACGGTCAGCGCGAAGGTGTTGAAGATGATCGTCACGCCGATCAGGAGCGCGATCACCGCGAACGACAGCAGGAACACACTGAGGAACTGCAGCGGTGAGGTCACCGCCGCCTGCTGGGCGGCCACGTGGGCCGCACCGGTGCTCACCTCGGCGTCGGGGAGCGCAGCCCGGAGCGCGGCGACGACGGGCTCAGCAGAACGGCCAGGCGCCAGCTCGACGAGGACCTCGTCCGCCGGACCCGCCGCCAGCCAGGGCACGCGGGCTGCCTCGGGCAGCAGGACGGTCCGCTGCAGCGGTGCCGCATCGCGTCCGGCGTAGCTGGCCAGGCCCACGACCGTCGCTTCGTGCACACCGGTGGCGGTCAGCACGCTCGTGCGGTCGCCCACGGCGAGACGGGCGTCGCGGGCCAGCTTCCGGTCCAGCACGACCTCACCCACGCGCTGGGGAGCCCGCCCCTCGGCGAGCCCGAAGGAGCTCAGGCGGGGGTGGTCGATCCAGTTGCGCCCGACGTCGCTCGCCGTGCCCGTCCCGACCGATGAGCCATCCACCACGAGCTTGGCGAAGCCCGTCCACGAGGCCACCGCCCCGGTGACCCCGTCGACGCTCTCGGCGACCCGCACGGCATCGACGGGGAGGTCGCGGCGCACGAAGCCACCGAGCTCGCCCGGACCGCCGTCGGATTCGGCCAGCACCCGGCCCTGGACGACGGCGTCGACGCCGGCGAGCGCCCGGCCGACGTCGTCGGCGGCCCGACCCCTCATGGAGTCCGAGAGCACGAGCGTGGCCACGACGA
>JBIKWW010000506.1:0-2593 GCA_044356125.1 Acidimicrobiia bacterium | reverse complement strand
CTCCGTCAAGATCTGGATCGCACTGATCTGTGCGTTCCTCGGTACGGCCTGTGTCGCCGCCGTGTCCTGGTCGACCATCGACCAGGTGAAGATCAAAGGCGACGCCTACGACCGGATCTACGACGCGAACATCCTGCTCGCCGACGTCCTGCCGCCCCCGGCCTACATCGTCGAGAGCTACCTGGTCGTCTCGCAGATGAGCTACACGCAGGACCCCGCCGAGCGCGCCGCCCAGCTCAAGCAGCTCGACGTGCTCCACAGCCAGTTCGAGGACCGGATCAAGCACTGGGACGCCAACTCGCTGGGCCCGCAGTTCGACAAGGCGTTCGAGACCTCGGCCCCCGCCGTCGAGGAGTTCTTCTCGATCGTCAACGACCAGGTGGCCAAGGCGTCGGCCGCCGGTGACCTCGAGAAGATCCGGGAGCTCGCCGCCGGCCCGCTCAAGCAGGCCTACGACCAGCACCGCGCCCAGGTCGACGTGATCGTCAAGGAGGCCACCGACTACAACACGGCGGCCGAGGCCAACGCCACCAGCCTGCTGGCGTCACGCAGCCGGCTCATGATCTTCACCGTGGTGGCCGCCCTCGGTCTGGCCGTCGGCCTGGGCATCCTGATCGTGCGCAGCCTCTCCCGTCAGCTGCAGTCGGCGGCCATGACGCTGACCGAGGCGACCTCCCGGCTGCGGAACTCCGCTGCCGCCATCCGCTCCGAGGCCGACCGCACGGCGCAGCAGTCGGCCGACGCCGCCCACACCGGTGACTCGGTGACGGGCGGGATCGCCACGATCGCCTCGGCCACCGAGGAGCTCACGGCCGCCGTGTCGGAGATCTCCCGCAGCGCCGCCGACGCCGTCCACGTGGCCAACACCGCCTCGCAGGAGGCCGAGGAGGCCCTGGCCGGCGTCAGCCGCCTCGACGCCTCCAGCGTCGAGATCAGCAACGTCGTCGAGCTCATCGCCTCCATCGCCGAGCAGACCAACCTCCTGGCCCTCAACGCCACGATCGAGGCCGCCCGGGCCGGTGAGATGGGCCGGGGCTTCGCCGTCGTCGCCAACGAGGTCAAGGAGCTGGCCAACCGCACCTCGGTCGCCACCGGCGAGATCTCCGAGCGCATCCGGGCCGTGCAGAGCGAGACGGCCAACGGCGTGGACGCCATCCGGCGCATCGCCGACACCGTCGCCCAGATCAACACGATCCAGACCACCGTGGCCGGCGCCGTCGAGGAGCTCGTGGCGACCACCAACGAGATCGCCCAGAACCTGGCCGAGGCGGCATCGGGCACGACCCACGTGTCGATGGCCATCGGCAGCGTCGCCCGCTCCGCCGAGGACGTCGCCACCAACGTGTCGGCCACCGAGGAGGCCACGGACTACCTGAACGAGGTCGCCACCGACCTCCGCCAGCTCGTCGGCGCCTGAGCGCAGCGCCCACCGGGCGCCACACGACGACCACTTCCCAGGGAGACCGGTGCCGACCAGGCGCCGGTCTTCTTCCCGTTCCGGCCCGGGAACTGGCGCGGGAACTGGGGCGGCGGCGCCTCCGGGCCCTAGCGTCGGGCCATGCCGTACGCGACCGGACGCACCTACCACGACGCCGACTCCCACCTCATGGAGCTGCCCGGCTTCCTGCGCGACCACGCCACGGTCGCCTACCGGGACCGCATGCCGCTGCTCGGCGTGTCGGCCATCGGCGACGATCCCGATGGCGGCATCGACTGGGCCGCCCGCACCTGCCCGCTGCACGAGGACCCCGCCTACCGGGCCGACGAGGCCGAGCTCCTGCTGCGCAAGAACTACTGGGCCGTGGGCTCCTTCGAGCGCGGTCACCGGGCCCAGGCCCTCGACCAGCTCGGCTTCGCCAGCCAGCTCGTGTTCAACACCTGGAGCTCGGCCGCGCTGGTGCGCGCCGAGCACGCCGACGACGTCGACCTCGCCTACGAGATGGCCGACGCCCACAACCGGGCCATGGTCGATTTCTGCTCGGTCGACCGACGCCTGCTGCCCGTCGGCTACGTGTGCCTGATGGATCTGGAGCGGGCCGCCCGCCAGGCCGCCGACGCCATCGCCATGGGCTGCTCGGCGCTCATGATCGCCTCGCACTGCCCGAAGTGGCACAGCCCCAGCCACGTCGCCCTCGACGCCGTGTGGGCCAGAGCCGAGGAGGCCCGCACACCGGTCGTGATGCACGTGGGCGGTGGCCACGAGCTCCTCAGCCCCCGCTACTTCGACAACGGCCTGCCGCCCGTGCCCGACTTCCACGGCGGGGCCGAGAACTTCCGCTCCGTGGACTACATGGCCATCCCCTACCACCCCATGCAGACCATGGCCACGCTGCTGCTCGACGGGGTGCTCGACCGCTTCCCTGCACTCCAGTGGGGCATCATCGAGCAGGGTGCCTCATGGGTGCCGGGCTGGATGCGCTCGCTCGACTCGGCCTTCCACGCCTTCCGCAAGAACGAGGAGCGGCTCCAGCGCCTGCGTACCGTGCCCAGCGAGATCGTACGCGCGCAGATCAAAGTGACGCCCTACCCCCACGAGGACGTCGGCTGGATCATCGCCAACACCGGCCCCGAGGTGTGCCTGTTCTCCTCCGAC
>JBIKWW010000505.1:0-2594 GCA_044356125.1 Acidimicrobiia bacterium | reverse complement strand
TGCTGATCCTCTGGGGCCTCTACGTGCTGTCGGCGTCGGCCCGGCTGGAGGTCCGCGAGGTCGAGGCCCTCGCCGCGGCCTCGAGGGCGGTGGGCTTCCCCGTCGGCCACGCGGCCGCCCAGATGGGGTGGCGCGGTCTGCGGTCCCGCCCGACCTGGCGCATCCTGTTGTACTCCGCCGAGAACCCTCCCCTGTCCCGGGGCCTGGTCCTCGTCGACGGGACCGACGGTCGCATCATCGAGCAGTTCGTCGAGGCCAACCCCGAGGACTGGTCCGGATTCGGCCTGTCGGGCGGCGACCCGGAGGCGGGCGGCGACGCGGAGTCGGCCCCATAGGATCGCCGTCGTGAGCGACACCGACGGGCGGCGCATCGGGATCCGTCCCTTCGACCGCGACATGATCAAGAACCACCTGGACCGTGCCGAGCTGGTCGCCACCATCGACGAGGACGGCGACTACCGGGTCGACTTCCAGGCCGCCCAGGAGGGCGCCCCCGAGCTCAGCTTCTGGCTCTCGGCCGAGGGGACCAACGAGGACATCTTCGTGATCCGCTGCGTCACGAACCTGGCCGTCGACAAGACCCTGTGGCCCCAGGCGGTCATGGCCTGCAACCAGTGGAACACCGAGAAGCGCTACCCGAAGGCGTACCTGTGGGTCGGCAACGACCCCGAGTCGCTGTTCGGGCAGATCCGGCTCGAGGCGCAGTTCCCCGTCGGCGCCGGCGTCATCCAGCCGCTCATCGACGACTGGATCGCCACGGTGTTCGGCACCTCCTTCGGCTTCTGGGACTGGATCGCCGAGTCGGGCCTGCTCTCGGGCGCAGGCGAGATCCCCAACGACTGAGCCGCCCCGTGGCGGTCGCCGACACCCGGCCTCCGGTCGACCCGACGGCGGCGGGCGGGAGCCGCCGTCCCGCCGCCGATCCGCCCGGGTCGCCTGTTCCGTGGCCTGCGTCCTGGCGTGCCAGCCGGCCGGGTACGACGGCGTTCGTGGTCAGCGCCATCGGCGTCGCTGCGCTGATGGCCCGTTTGGTCGTCGACCCGTCGCGCCCGGGCTCGACGCCGGTTCAGACCGACTCCTTCGAATACCTCCGGATCGCCCTCATCGGACCGTCCTCGCTGCCCGAGTTCTGGTTCGGCCGGCGGCCGGTGCTCTACCCGGCTCTCCTGTGGATCCTCGGCGGCAACACCACCCACGCCGTCGTGGTGCAGACCCTGCTGTTCCTCCTCGCCGTGCTCGCGCTGATGACCACCCTGGTCCGCATCAGCAGCCACCGCAGCGTCGGCGCCGCGGGGGCCGCCGCTGTCGCCGTCATCGCCGTCGGCCCCTCGTACCTCGGCCCCCAGCTGACGATCTATCCGGAGTCACTCTCGGTCACGCTCGCCGTAGCCGCCACGGCGGCGTGGCTTCGGCTGGTGACCTGGCCCAGCCGGCGCCGGGCGACCTGGGCGGCGGGTTCGACGGCAGCCTGGGTGCTCGTGAGCGACACCCACGCCGCGGTCGCCCTCACGGTCCTCGTCGTCGGCGCCACGGTCCTGGCCATTTCAGCGATGGGGCGTCGTCGCTTCGGCGACCGGCGCTCCGGCGACCGGCCCTGCGGCGTCGCGAGGTCGGGACCATCCCCAGTGCGCCCGATGCTCGCCCCCGTGTTGGCGATCGTCGCCGCAGTCGCGCTCTTCGGACTCTTCAGCCAGCAGGTCGCCGAACCGGACCGGCACGGCGTCCGGTCCGTCAGCGGGCGAGACCTCCTCGACGCCCCGCGTTGGATGGGGGACCTCCAACGATCATGGGACCACGACCGCGACGGCGAGCGCCGCACGCCCGCTGTCCAACTCGTGGATTCGCGGCTCCCGGACCTACCCGGGTCCGGCCTCCTGCGGAGGGCTCCGCTCCCCGCCCTGGCAGCGGCGGCCGTGGGTCTCGTGGTCCTGCTCGGTGCCGCGTCGGCCGGCCGCGCCGCCGCTCGCCGCCAGACGGTGCTGATCGCCGGCCTGCTGCTGAGCGCGCTGGTCGATCTGTCGCTCGCTGCTGCCGGGCCCGGAGCGGCCATCGAACGCTGGCGGTCGACGGTGTCGGGGAGACTGCGACTCGACCTGGCCGTCGTCGTCGCCATCACCCTCCTGGTCGACCGGCTGCTCCGGCGACGCTCGGCCCCCGGGCCGGGCGGCATCCAGTCGGGGCTGCCGGAGGCGGTTCCGCCCCGGCGCTGGTCCCCCGGCACCGCCGGGGTGTGGGGGTCGACAGCCGCCGTCACGGGGCTGCTCAGCGCTGCGCTGTTCCGCAACGAGACGAACGCCGAGGATTGGGACCCGCAGTACATGCTCGACATCGTCGAGCGGACCCGACGCTTCGGCGGGAGCTGGTACGTCAACGGCATCCACAACAAGGGCCCGCTGGAACCTGCCCTCTACCACGCCGCCCGATCGGTGAGCACCTTCGACACGGTCTGGTTCGTCATCGCCGCCCTGGCGGTGCTGACGGCAGTCGCCTCCGGGTGGCTGGTGGCCGAGGTGGTCCGCACGGTGCTGCCGAGCCGGCGGTTGGCGCTCGCAGCGGCCATCGCCACATTCGTCCACTTCAGCCTGACCGGCGCC
>JBIKWW010000100.1:0-9479 GCA_044356125.1 Acidimicrobiia bacterium | reverse complement strand
GACGTGCTGATCTACGCCACCGGATACGAGTGGCTCTCCTCGCTGCTGTTCGAGGCCGTCCGTGGTGTCGATGGCCGGTCCATCAGGGGGAAGTGGGACGACGAGGGAACCAGCACGTTCCTCGGGCTTCACTCCAGGGGCTTCCCGAACCTCTTCGTCGTGACCGGGCCGCAGGGCGGTGGCGGAAGCTTCAACTTCACCGACGGCATCGATGCCCACACCGACTACGTCGTCTGGGCTCTGTCGATGATGCGGGATGCGGGGTACCGGACCATCGACGTCCGGGAGGAGGACGAGCACCGCTACGTCGCCCACTGCAAGGAGATGGACATCGCCACCGCGCCCCTGCGCAACTGCCTCTCGTACAACAACGGTTACGGGAACGCGAAGCCGGGGAGCCTGGCGTACTTCGGAGGCCCCAACTGGCACGCCATCCGACGCGAGGCCCAGCAGACCCTGGCGCCCTACGAGCTTAGGTAGGCCGACCGTCGGCTCGCTGGGCCGATCTGCCGTGCCCGGGGCGGCTCAAGTGCCGGGACCGGAGCTGCGCTCCATGGCCGTGATGTCGGGCATCGCTCTGCGCCACGCCCCCTCGGACCGGGGGCCCAAGAAGCCGCGCAGCAGCAGTGACCATCGCAGGAACCCCGGGTAGATGACGCGGTCGGCTCGACGGCTGATCCCTTTGACGGTGGCGGTGACGGCGGCGTCGAGGGAGTAGGTGCGCCGTACCGGGGCCGGCATCGCCGCCCGCACCCGCACGGCGACGGGATCGCCCTCGAGGGCGTCGACCATCGGCGTAGCCAGGAACGAGTAGTACGCGACGCCCACGTCGACGCCCCGGTGGTCGAGCTCGATGCGCAGCGTGCGGCCGAGCGACTCCACGGCCGCCTTCGATGCCGCATACGCGGATGTGTAGGGCCCGGGGGAGGCGGCGAACCCGGAGGCAACGAGCAGCAGGTACCCCCGGGATGCGACGAGGTGGCCGACCGCCGCCTGCGCCGTGTTGAACGTGCCGATCACGTTCACGTCGATGGTCCGCCGCCAGCGCTGGGGATCGATCGCCTCGACCGTGCCGGTGCCGACGATGCCCGCGTTCGCCACCACGGTGTCGAGCCCGCCGAGTTCGGCCACGGCGCGCTCGACCGCCCTCCCGATCGAGGCCCGATCGGAGATGTCGGCCGTCAGGGCGATGCACCCGCCGCCGAGCGATGACGCCGCCTGCCCCACGGCCCCGCTGTCGACATCGACGAGGGCCACCCGGGCACCGCGCCCGGCGAGAGCCCGGGCGATCCCGAGTCCCAGCCCCGAGGCCGCGCCCGTGACGAGAGCCCGGTGGTTCGAGAGATCAGTCATGGGTGCCGACGGTACCGCCCCAGGCCGGACCGAGGACCCGCTCCCCGATGAGTTCGACGAGGGAGGCGTAGTGCACGGCGGGATCGTCGATCACGTTGTGGAGGTGCCCGAAGAGCTCCAGGCTGATGGCCCCGAAGAGGTTCATCCAGGCCGACAGGCCGAGGAGCAGGAGCCCGTCAGGAACCTCGGCTGCGATGCGGGCACGCAGGATGTCGTACTGGGCGGTCAGCTCGGGCCTCACCGCGCCCGACGCGCTCGAGGCCCACGAGGCCCACGAGGCCCACGCACCGGCGGCACCCGCCCGGCCCGATGCCGCCGATGACCCGGTGGTGGCCGCACGCCGGCCCCGTCCTGCGGGTGGGTGGCGGGCGGCGGCACCGGCCGCTGCATGGGTGTCGACGAGCAGGGACACGAGCACGGCCGAGTACCGGCTGGCGGGGCCGATCGTGTCGGTGGGGGCGGCGTACCCGGGAACGGGCGTGCCGAAGAGGAGCGCGTACTCCGCCGGCCGCTCCATGGCCCAGGCCCGCAGGGCGTTGGCGACGGCCCGCCATCGGTTGGGGAGGTCGGTCCGCTCGACGAGGGCGTCCGCCCGCTCGACGGCCGCCCCGAGCGCGTCGTAGCTGTCGATGATGAGCGCCGTGAGCAGATGGTCACGGCTCGGGTAGTAGCGGTAGATGGCCGAGCTGGCCATCCCGAGCTCGCGGGAGACGGCCCGGAGGGACAGGCTCGTCGGACCCTCCCGGGCGATCTGCCCACGGGACAGGCGCTTGATCTCCTCGAGCAGCTCGGCCCGCACGCGGGCCCGCAGTCCGGTCGTCGTGGTCACGGCACCACGGTAGCGGATGACACTCCGTTTCGAGAGCACTGCTCTTGATTCGGAGTCCTGATTCCGCTTTACTGTGAGCACCGCTCTCGTTCACGAGCACACGACACCGACCTCAGGAGCAAACCCGTGAAGCACCACCTCGTCCTCGGCGCCGGACCCGTCGGCAGTGGCGTCGCCCGCCTGCTCGCCGATCGCGGCACGCCCGTCACCATCGCCACCCGCTCGGGCAGCGGCCCCGAGCACCCGTCGATCACCAGGGTCCGGGCCGACGCCGGCGACGACGCCGCACTGGCCGGCCTGGCCGAGGGTGCGGCGGTCATCTACAACTGCGTCAACCCGCCCTACCACCGCTGGGCCCAGGAATGGCCCCCGATCCACCGGGCGATCATGACGGCCGCCGAACGGAGCGGGGCCGTGGTCGTGATGATGGACAACCTCTACGCCTTCGGTCCGGGATCCCGCATGCCGATGCGGGAGGACGACGCCATGGGGGCCACCGGCACCAAGGGTGCCACCCGGCGGGCGCTCGCCGAGGAGCTGCTCGGCGCCCACGCCGCCGGTCGCATCCGGGCCAGCCTGGCCCGGGCGTCGGACTACTTCGGCCCCGGTGTGACCGACTCCTCCATGGGCGATCGCGTCGTTCCCCGCGTGATCGCCGGCAGGAAGGTCAGCGTGCTGGGACGCTCCGACATCCCCCACAGTGCCAGCTACATGCCCGACGTCGTCCGGACACTCGTGGCCATCGGGTCGAACGAGCAGGCCTGGGGCCGCCCCTGGCACGTCCCCAGCATCACCGTCACCCAGGCCGAGCTGGTCCAGGCCCTCGCCCGGGCGGCGGGCACCACGGCCAAGGTGGGAACCGTCCCCAAGGCGGCACTCACCACGCTGGGCCTCGTCGTGCCCCTCATGCGGGAGCTCAAGGAGACCTGGTACCAGTTCGCCGAGCCGTGGGTGATCGACTCGGCCAAGACGGAGGCGGCCCTCGGCATCTCGGCCACCCCCCTGGACCGGGCCGCCGCCGAGACGGTCGCCTGGTGGAAGGCCCGGTCGGGGGGAGGCGCCGCACCCAAGGCCCACTGACCCGGTCCGGTCGGCACCTTGGACCCGGGCACATTGCGCCCAGGGTCGGCCAGAGTCTGAGGATGGACACACCCGACCACGTCCGACACGGCCAGCTCCGTCACTGGGTCGCCGAGATGGCGGCCCTCTGTCGGCCCGACGAGATCCACTGGTGCGACGGATCCGACGCCGAGTACCGCGCGCTCTGCGACCAGCTCGTCGCCGCCGGCACCTTCATCCGCCTCGACCCCGACAAGCGCCCCGGCAGCTTCCTCGCCCGCTCCGACGCCAGCGACGTCGCCCGCGTCGAGGACCGCACCTTCATCTGCAGCCGGGCCCCGCAGGACGCCGGGCCCACCAACAACTGGATGGATCCCGGTGAGATGCACGACATCCTCGACGGGCTCTTCGACGGCTGCATGCGCGGCCGCACCATGTACGTGATCCCGTTCTCGATGGGCCCCCTCGGGTCCGACATCGCCCAGATCGGGGTGCAGATCAGCGACTCGCCCTACGTCGTGGTCAACATGGCGATCATGACCCGCATGGGGCGGGCCGTGTACGACGTGCTCGGCGAGGACGCGCCGTTCGTGCCCTGCGTGCACAGCGTCGGCGCCCCCCTCGAGCCGGGCCAGGCCGACGTCTCCTGGCCCTGCAACCCCGACACGAAGTACATCGTCCACTTCCCCGAGGAGCGGGCCATCTGGAGCTACGGCAGCGGCTACGGCGGCAACGCCCTGCTCGGCAAGAAGTGCCTGGCCCTGCGGATCGCCTCGGTGATGGCCCGGGAGGAGGGCTGGCTGGCCGAGCACATGCTGATCATGGGCGTCACCAACCCGGCCGGCGAGAAGACCTACGTGGCCGCCGCCTTCCCCAGCCAGTGCGGCAAGACCAACTTCGCCATGCTCGTGCCCCCCGCTCCGATCGCCGAGCAGGGCTGGAAGGTCAGCACCGTCGGCGACGACATCGCCTGGATCAAGCCCGGGCCCGACGGCCGCCTCTACGCCATCAACCCCGAGGCCGGCTACTTCGGCGTCGCCCCGGGAACGGCCACGTCGACGAACCCCGCCGCCATGGCGTCGATCCGGGCCAACACGATCTTCACCAACGTGGCCCTCACCGACGACGGCGACGTGTGGTGGGAGGGCTTGGACGGTGAGCCGCCCGCCCACGCCATCGACTGGCAGGGCCGGGACTGGACGCCGCAGTCGGGCACCAAGGCCGCCCATCCCAACGCCCGGTTCACGGCGCCGGCCCACCAGAACCCCGTGATCGACCCGGCCTGGGACGACCCCCGCGGCGTGCCCATCGGGGCGTTCGTGTTCGGCGGGCGGCGCTCGGGGACCATGCCGCTCGTGGTCCAGTCCTTCAACTGGGCCTACGGCGTGTACATGGCCGCCACCATGGGCTCGGAGACCACCGCCGCCGCGTTCGGCCAGCAGGGTGTGGTGCGGCGCGATCCGTTCGCCATGCTGCCCTTCGCCGGCTACCACATGGGCGCCTACATCAACCACTGGCTGGCCATCGGACGGGTGATCCACAACCCGCCCCGGATCTTCTCGGTCAACTGGTTCCGGCGCACGCCCGACGGCGGCTTCGCCTGGCCCGGCTTCGGCGAGAACATGCGGGTGCTGAAGTGGATCGTCGAGCGGGCCAACGGGCGCGCCGTCGGCATCGAGAGCCCGCTCGGGTGGATGCCCCGCTACCAGGACCTCGACTGGACGGGGCTCCCCGGCTTCGGCGAGGCCCGCTTCCTGGAGTGCATGTCGGTCGACCGCTCCGACTGGCACGCCGAGCTGCTCCAGTGCGAGGACCTCTTCATGAAGCTCCACGAGCGCCTCCCCAACGAGATGCGCTCGATCCGTGACCTCGTCACCTCGGCCCTGTGGCGCTCACCCGACCACTGGGAGATGAACAGCGACCCGACCTGAGCCGAGCCGGTCGGGTCCGGGTGGATCGCAGCCGGGTCCCGCCGGGCTCACCCGCGGCCGGCCCGGACCGGGCTCAGCGGGCCAGGGCCGCCGCCTGTGCCGGATCGAGGTACTCGTCGATCCGGGAGATGGCCGACCCGTCGCACCACACCCGCATCATGGCGTGAACCGCGACGGCCGAGCCGTCGGGAGCGGTGCCGCGCAGCACGTGCTGCTGCACGAACCCGTCATCGAGCACCACCCGCCGGATGTCCTCGTAGCGGGCCCCCGCCAGGCGCGTGGTGAACCAGCGCAGCTGTCGCAGGTTCGCGTCCCGGCTCTGCTCGACGTCGTCGAAGTTGTGCCAGATGCGGGCATCGGGGGTGTACATGGCCGACACCGCCTCGATGTCGCCGGCGGCAACGGTGGCGAAGAAGCGATCGGCCAGGGCGCCGATGGCGCCGGGGGGATCGGTCACGGGCCGGGGCTCAGCGGTCGCCATGGGCCCATGCTGACCGGGGCCCGACCCCGCCGTCCACCCGACCCCGCCGGGCGGGCTCAGCCCAGGTAGGCGGCCTTCACCCGCTCGTCGTCGAGCAGGTCGGCGGCCGAACCCGAGATCGTGATCCGCCCCGCCTCGAGGACGTAGGCCCGATCGCTGTGGCGCAGCGCCAGGCTGGCGTTCTGCTCGATCAGCAGGATCGTCACACCCCGGGACCGCAGCTCGTCGATGATCCGGAAGATCTCCTGCACGATGATCGGCGCCAGGCCGAGCGAGGGCTCGTCGAGCAGCAGCAGCCGGGGCGAGCTCATCAGCGCCCGGGCGATGGCGAGCATCTGCTGCTCCCCACCCGACAGCGTGCCGGCCAGCTGCTCGCGACGCTCGAGGAGCCGGGGGAACCGGGCGTACTGCTCCTCGACGGTGGCCCGCACCTGGTCGCGGTCACGGATCACGTAGGCGCCGAGATCGAGGTTGTCGGCGACGCTCAGCCGGGTGAGGACCCGGCGGCCTTCGGGGCAGTGGGCGATTCCGGCCCGGACGACCTCCTCGGGACGGCGGCCGAGCAGGCTCGCCCCGTCGTAGCTGATGGATCCGGCCGACACGGCGACGACGCGACTGATGGCCTTGAGCGTGGTCGACTTCCCCGCCCCGTTGGCCCCGATGAGCGACACGACCTCGCCGGGGCGGACCTCCAGGCTGATCCCCTGGAGGGCCTTGATGCCGCCGTAGTCGACGCACAGGTTCTCGATGGCGAGCAGCGGCGCCGGAGTGCTCACTGGTGCTCGCCCCCGAGGTAGGCCTCGACCACCCGAGGGTCGTTCTGGACGGCGGCGGGATCGCCGACGGCGATGAGCTCGCCGAAGTTGAGCACCGCGATCCGGTGGCACAGGGCCATCACCAGCTTCACGTTGTGCTCGATGAGCATCACGGTGAGATCGAACCGGTCCCGCACGAAGCGGATGAACTCGGTCAGCTCCACCTTCTCCGAGGGGTTCATCCCGGCCGCCGGCTCGTCGAGCAGCAGCACCGTCGGCTGCAGGGCCAGGGCCCGGGCGATCTCCAGGCGGCGCTGCTCCCCATAGGGGAGCGATCGGGCGTCGGCCATGGCCCGGGGCGCCAGCCCGGTCATGGTGAGCAGCTCCCAGGAGCGCTCCAGGCTCTCCCGGCGCTCCCGGCGGGAACGGCGGGAGCCGATGACGTCGCCCCACAGCCCCGTCCGGGTGTGCAGGTGGGTGGCCGTGAACACGTTCTCGAGGACGGTCATGTTGCCGAACAGCCGGATGTTCTGGAAGGTGCGGGCCAGGCCCCGTTCGGCGATCTCGAAGGGCTTCATGGCCGTGATCTCGACCCCGTCGTGCACCAGCGCGCCCGACGACGCCGGCTGCATGCCGGTGAACAGGTTGAACAGCGTGGTCTTGCCCGCTCCGTTGGGACCGATCAGCCCGAAGATCTCCCCGCGCTCGACGGTGAAGCTGACGTCGTTGACCGCCGTGAGGCCACCGAAGCGGCGCGTCGCCCGACGGGCCTCGAGGACCGGGTTCACGGCCCCACCGCCGGCATCGACGCCTCGGCCGCGGGCGCAGCCTCGGGGGACGGAACCCCCAGCCGGCGGGGGAACAGGATCTCAGCCAGCCGGGGTGGCACCAGGCCCCGGGCCAGGAAGACGCACACCAGCACCATGACGAGCCCCTGGACGAAGGGGCTGATGTTCAGCAGCACATCGCGCACCGAGGCCGACACGCCGTCGATGCCGGCCACCGTGCGCAGCAGCTCGAACAGGCCCGTGATCACCATGCCGCCGACGATCGGGCCGAGGACGGTGCGCGATCCGCCGACCACCGCGCCGGCCAGCATGGTGGTCGCCAGGGCGAAGGTCGCCTGCCGGTAGCTCCAGGCGTTCTGGGCGTGGGCGTACAGGGTGCCGGCGAGCGAGGCGATCACGGCGCTGACCACGAAGGCCAGGACCTTGTAGTAACGGGGTCGGATGCCGATGGCCGACGCCGCCAGCTCGTCTTCGCGGATCGCCGCCAGGGCCCGGCCGGTGCGGCCACGCTCGATGCGGTACACGACGAAGGCGCACATGATCAGCAGCGGCACCACGACGAGCAGGTACTGCCAGTCCCAGTCGACGGGCTGGGGCATGCCCTCGGCCCGCAGCTGGCCGGGCAGACCCGTGGCGCCTCCGAACGGACCGAGGTGGCGGACCCCGGTGGGATCGCCCGGGTCGAGGGGCCCCTTGAACGGACCGATCTGGTCCTGCAGGGCCACGATCCGCAGGATCTCGACCGTCCCGATCGTCACCAGGGCCAGGTAGATCCCCTGCAGACGAAGGGCCAGCAGACCCACCAGCAGACCGAACACGGCGCTCACGAGGGCCCCGAGGACGAACTGCAGGATCACCAGCTGCCACGGGTAGAGCTCACTGGTGAACGTGAAGGTGTGGGAGCCGACGGGCAGCAGCCAGAACCCGGTATCGGGATCCTGACGGACCCAGATCACCGACACGATCCCGGTCGCGTAGCCGCCGATCAGGTAGAAGGCGGGGCTGGCCAGGGACAACTGCCCGGCCATCAGCGGCACGTACGCCGAGAGCGCGCAGAGCGAGCCCACCAGCAGCATGTTCACCCGCACCGACGCCGACAGGAAGGGCAGCAGGGCGAACCCGACGAGCAGCGCGGCGAGAACGGCACCGGAGACGAACGGACGCAGACGCAGCGACACGGTCACACCTTCTGGACCTGGGCCCGGCCCAGGAGCCCCTGGGGACGCACGAGCAGCACGACGGCGAGCGCGACGAACGGGACGGCGTCCTTCCACGACGAGCCGTTGACCGTCCAGTCCCAGAACCCGATCCGGAACGACAGGCTGGCCACGGTCGTCTGCAGCACGCCGAGCAGGAACCCGCCGAGCACGGCCCCGGGGATGTCACCGAGCCCGCCGATCACGATGACGGCCAGCCCGATCAGGGCGTACTCCGAACCCATGTAGGGGCCCGTCACCCCGAAGTTCGTGCTCACCATCGTCCCGGCGACGGCCCCCAGGCAGCCGCACAGCACGAACGTGAACAGGATCAGCCGGTTGGTGGAGATCCCGAGCAGGCTCGAGGTGCCCGGGTCCTCGGAGACGGCCTTCAGGGCCTTGCCCGTGCGAGTGCGGTTCAGCAGGAACCACAGGCCACCCATCACGGAGACGGCGACCACGAACGTGAGGATGCGCGTGGTCTGCAGCACGATGCTGCCGGCCTCGAACGAGGGCCGGGCACCGGGAAGGGGATCCGGAGCGCTCAGGGGATCGGATCCCACCAGGTTCTGGATGAGGTTGGACAGCATGAGTGCCACACCGAGGCTCGACACCAGCGAGAGCAGCGTGTCGGCACCCCGGTTGCGCAGCGGCCGGAAGGCGAGCCGCTCCACCAGGAGGTTGAGCAGCCCGGCCAGCAGGGCGCTGAGCACCAGGGCGACCCAGAAGTTGAGCCGGAGGGGCAGACGCGAGTTGCTGAGCGGGAAGTTCCCGCCGCCGAACTGGCGCCCGAGCAGGCCGTAGGTGAAGTAGGCACCGATGGTGAAGATCGCCCCGTGGGCGAAGTTCACGATCCGCAGGATCGAGAAGATGAGCGTGTACCCGAGGGCGAAGAGCGCGTACACGCTGCCGATGGCCAGACCGTCGACGAGGTTCTGGGGCAGGTTCCTGAAGAAGCCCATGGGTGAGCGCGACCGTGTTCAGCGAAGTCGAAGTTCAGCGAAGTCGAAGTTCAGCGAAGTCGAAGTTCAGCGAAGTCGGGGTGCGGCGGGGTCGGGAGGCCGTGGGGCCCGTACCGACGCCCGCC
>JBIKWW010000099.1:0-9497 GCA_044356125.1 Acidimicrobiia bacterium | reverse complement strand
TCTGGTGCGAGCACGCATGGCTCGGCGGCTGGAGCACGAGCCCCCGTGTGGTCATCGAAGTCGAAGGGGGACGCATCGCCGACATCGGCACCGGCTTCCCCGAGCCGCCCGCCGGCGCGCAGGTGCTCCCCGGGGTCACGCTGCCCGGGTTCGTCAACTCGTTCGCCACCCTGTCGGACCGCGCCCTGCGGGGCTTCGAGGGCGGGCGGGAGGAGCTGAGCGCGGCCGGGACCGAGCTGAGCGAGTGCCTCGATCTGGAGCGTTGGACGGCCCTGGCCCAGGCCGTGCTGGCCGAGATGAGCCTGGCCGGCTTCACGACCGTGGGGGCCGTCGTCCCCGTCATCGCCGGGCTCGAGCCCCTCCGGGTGTTCCGGACCATGGTCGACGCCGCCGA
Organism: Acidimicrobiia bacterium; assembly: GCA_044356125.1. Classification (GTDB taxonomy): domain Bacteria; phylum Actinomycetota; class Acidimicrobiia; order Acidimicrobiales; family JANYDT01; genus JBIKWW01. The sequence goes on along the minus strand of JBIKWW010000099.1, from coordinate 9,103 downwards.
GCGCGTCGGCGTGCGGCTGACCGGATTCATCCCCGCCCCGGTGGGCTCCGACGATCCGTGCGAACTGGACCGCTGGATGTCGTCGCTGGCCGACACCTTCGACCACCTGAAGAACCACGACCTGTGCCGCGGCGCAGCCCTCGTGCACGACGTGTCGAGGGCGTCGGTCCCGGCGCTGCGGGCCCTGTCGCACTGGGCGGGTCAGACCGGGGGTCCGTTCGCCGGGCGGGTCTCGGCCGACCTCGACGCCCACAACGCCTGCAAGGCCGCCCACGACGCCACCCCCATCGAGGTCTTCCACGAGGTGGGGGCGCTGGCCAACCGGGGCGGGTTCCTGGCCTGCCACGGTGTGGCCATGACCGACGACGACGCCGCTCTGCTCGGCCAGAGCCGGGGTGCCGTGTGCGTCACCGCGACGGGCGACCGGGAGCTCGGCACCGGCGTGATCAGCCTCGACGCACTCCGGAACAACGGTGCCCGGATCGTCGTGGGCACGGCGATCGGGGCCGTGATCGACCCGTTCCTGGAGCTGCGGACGATGGAGGGCCACGCTCGCCTGAGCGCCGGTCGCCGTCCCGTCCTGTCGCCGGCCGAGCTCCTGCGCTCGGCGACCACGGACGGCACCATCGCCCTGGGCTGGCGGGACGCAGGCCTGCTCGCGTCGGGACAGCGGGCCGATCTCGTGACCGTGTCGCTGCACACCCCGAGGATGGCGGGCACCGACCCGGACGCGGTGCTCGCCCACCTCACGTCGTCGGCCACCGCCGCCGACATCACGCACGTGACGGTCAACGGCGAGCTGATCGCCGAGCACGGGATGCACCGCAGCGGCGACGTCACGGCGATGCTGGAGGCGGCGCTCGCCGCCGTCCGCTGACGCCCGGCGCGACGCTCCACCGGCCCGGGAGGGTCGCATCGCGCTCCAGGCCGCTGGTCCGGGCGACCCGTCACCGGCGCTTCACCGGCCCGGGCGGTCGGCCCGGGTGACGAGCCGGCGGCGCAGGGTCGTCGCAGCGCCGGTCGGCGTCGCAACGAAGTCCCAGGCCGGGACGTGCCGCATCCCGAGGCGATGGGCCAGGGACCGGGCGGCGTCGTCGTCGGGGTCCATCACGGCCACGACGAAGGAGGCGCCGAGGACCGCGAAGCCGTAGTCCAGAGCCGCCCCCGCCGCCTCGCTGGCGAGGCCCTGGCCCCGGTGGGCGGGGGCCATCCGGCAGCTCAGCTCCACGGCCGGAGCGAACGGGGCGCCGCTGTCCGAGCCGACGACGGTGAGACCGGCCCGGCCGATCAGCTCACCGGTGCCGCTCCGCTCCAGCGCCCACATGCCGTAGCCGCGCACGGCGAGGGCGACGGCCTGGGCGTCGACGTAGGCCGAGGCCGCATCGGTGGCACCCACCGGGTGGGCACGATCGGGAACGGCCGGATCGGGAACGGCCGGTTCGAGAGCGGCCAGCGCAGCGATGTCGGCGGTCCGCCACTGGCGCAGCCGGAGCCGACCGGTGGTGAGCTCGGGGGCGGGGAGACCGACCACGCCGGCCAGGCCGCGCCGCCCGATCGCCGGGCCCCGCCGCAGACCGGCGCGGTCGAGGGCCCGGACCAGGCTGCGGCTGTCGATGGGCATGGCCCCGTGGGCGAGAGCCAGGGCGCGGCCGTCCTCATGGAGGTCGTAGTGGTCGCCCTGGAAGGCCACGCGGGGGATGCCCAGGCCCCGGGCGAAGGCATGGAGCTCGTCGTAGGAGGAGTCACTGACGAGGTGGCACCAGCGGCGACCCTGGTGAGGCCACCGGCACTCGTCGACGAGGATCGCCACGACCGACATCGTCGCACGGCATCATCAGCGGGTGGATGCCGGATCGGGTGCACGGACGACGGACCTCCTGGCCTCCTGGATGGACGACCTGGGCAGCCTCGCCCGGCCGCCCGCCCGGCCGTCCGCCCGGCCGCCCGCTGCCCCGCTCGCTGCCCTGCTCGACGGCCTGCTCGCCCGGTACCGGGAACCCCACCGCCACTTCCACACCGAGGCCCACGTGCTGGCGGTCGTCAGCGCGCTGATGGACGCGTCGGCCGTCGCCCGGCTGGCCGGTTGGTACCACGACGCCGTGTACGACCCCACCGGCACGTCCAACGAGGAGCAGAGCGCCACGCTCGCCCGGGCCGACCTCGCTTCGCTGGGCGTTCCTCCCGCCACCTGCGAGCGGGTGGCCTCGCTCGTGCTGGTGACCCGGACCCACCGGCCCGACCCGGGCGATCCCGACGCCGTGGCCCTGTGCCGGGCCGACCTGGGGATCCTGGCTGCGTCACCGGCGGGCTACGCGGCCTACGTGGCGGCGGTGCGGGCCGAGTACTCCCACGTCGACGACGCCGGCTGGGCGGCCGGGCGCGGCGCCTTCCTCAGCGGCATGCTCGCCCGTGACCGCATCGTGCCCGGGTCGGGGCCCGCTGGTGACGATCCGCTGGAGCGGGCCGCCCGGTCGAACCTGACCGCCGAGCTCGACGGACTGGCCGGGCCCCGCCCATGAGAGCCGTCACCTGGAACCTCTGGTGGCGCTTCGGGCCGTGGCAGGAGCGCTTCCCGGGGATCGTGGCGACCCTGCGCGCGCTGGACGCCGACGTGATCTGTCTCCAGGAGACCTGGCGGGACGGCGACGGCGCGGGCCCGTCCCAGGCGGGCACGATCGCCGCCGAGCTCGGCCTGCACGTCGCCATCGGGGACCGCCCCCGGATGGCCAACGCCGTCCTGTCCCGGTGGCCGATCATCAGCGCGCAGACGATCTCGCTCGGCGTGTCGCCCGGCGGGTACGACGTCCGCCATGCGCTCGTGGCCGGGCTCGACGCGCCCCACGGCACCCAGCTCGTCGTGTCGGCCCACCTCGACCACCGCTTCGACGCCTCGGCCTCGCGCCAGAGCCAGGTCACACGGCTGGCCACCATCGTCGGCGATCTCCGGGGCGACCCGACGACCCGGCCTCCGGTGATCGTGGGGGCGGACCTCAACGCCGTCCCCGACTCCGACGAGATCCGCATGCTCACGGGCCGCTCCGCTCCCCCCGTCGGAGGGCTCGTGTTCACCGATGCCTGGGAGGTGGCCGGTGACGGATCGCCGGGCTGGACCTGGCGGGCCGACAACCCCCATCTCGCCACCGCCAGCTGGCCCAACCGCCGCATCGACTACCTGCTCGTGAGCTGGCCCCGACCGGAGGGCAGCCCGCTCACCCCACTGCGGTGCCGCCTGGCCGGCGAGGGGCCGGACCCGGCGTCGGGCCTGTGGCCCAGCGACCACCTCGCCGTCGTCGCCGACCTGCGCCCCTTCTCCGCACCGGCCTGATCCCGTCGGGCCCGGGGTCACCAGCGGCCGCACCGGCCTGATCCCGTGGGGCCCGGGGTCACCAGCGGCCGCGGTGGACGATCGCTTCGATCGGGCGGCGGGGACGTCGGCCCGGCGATCCCTGAGGTCCGGCGGCCCGGGCCGCGGCGGTCGGGTACCCGAGGGCGATGAGGCCCACGGGCTCGTAGCCCTCGGGCACCCCCAGGCCGCGCAGGACGGCGTCGCGCTCGTGGAACATGCCGAAGAACAGCGCACCCAGGCCGGCGTCGGTCGCCGCCAGGAGCAGGTTCTGCACGACCATGCCGGTGTCGACGTGCCAGTACGGCACCGGCCACGCCTCGGCCGAGCCGCCCAGACCGGTGGCGGCCTTGTCGGGCTCGGCGTAGCGGCGCACGTAGGCGGCAGGGTGGGCGAGGGGGATCACCAGCACCGGGGCGTGGAGCAGGCCCGGCCAGGGGAAGCCGACGCGGCGCTCGGCGGGCAGGGCGACGTCCCAGTACCGGGCCGTCTGCCCGGGGCCCTCGAGCACGAGCAGCTCGAAGCCCTGGGAGTAGCCCGCCGAAGGGACCCGTCGGGCGAGGTCGAGCAGCTCGTCGAGGAGGCCCGCTGGCAGCGGTGTCGGCTCGAAGTCGCGGCACATGCGACGCCGGCGCAGGGCGTCACGCAGCTCCACGGTCACGCCTCCCGGGCCGGACCGGCCTGGCGGGCGGCGAGACGCATGACCACGACCAGGGTGGCGTTCGGGCCGATCCCGCTGCCGGGGTCCTGCACGCCGAAGGCCAGGTTGGGCGGCACGACGACCTGCACGACCTGCCCCTCGCGCATCCCCACCACGGCCTGCTCCAGGCCTTCGAGCATCCGGCCCTTGCCGACCCGGAACACGATCGGCTCCGACGACCAGGTCGAGTCGACGACGGTCCGGCTCAGCCACGTTCCGACCACCACGTCGACGGCGACGAGGTCACCGGCCTTGACGGGCTGACCGTTCCCGGGCCTGATCGTGGTGACCTGCAGGACCCGTGGCGGGCTGTCGGTGGGGAAGCGGATCGTGGGCTGGGGGCCCCGGGCGGCCCGTTGGGCGGCGGTGAGGGGGAGGGCGAGGGCGACGTCGCCGGGCTCCTCGAGCTCCCCCACCGAACGGGGCTGGGGTGGGGTGACGCCGACGGGGGCGGCGACGAACGCGATCACCTGGTCCTGGCGCAGCGGCAGCGTCGACGGGTCGGGCACGAGCACCGGTCGGGGGGAGCTGCGGGTCGGCCAGAGCAGCACGCGGACGTCGATCGGGCCGGGGTTGGACGACGACTTGGGGCAGGCATCGCCCTGGCGCAGCGCCAGGCGCAGCGGCTCGACCCGGAGGGCCCGGCCGGGTTGGGCCGTCATGTCGATGGCCGCCAGGAAACGGCCCAGGGTGGCGTTGGGACCGGCCGCCGTTGCGGTGAAGGGATGGATGTGGATGAGACCGTCGTCGTGGGTGTGGATCCCGTCGGGATCGGCGAAGGCGGAGCCGTCGAGGTTCGGGAGGTACCGGTCGCACACGTAGATGCCGTAGGCGGCGTGCCAGTGGTCGCGGTTGGCGGCGGGACCGGGCCCGCCGACCGTCGGGTTGCGTGCCGAGGCCGTGGCTGCTGCCGCCCCCGGAGCCGCGCCCGGGGCCAGCGGCAACGCGAGCAGGCAGGCGGTCAGCACGGCGGCCGGGAGGCGGGGCACGGGACCAGCCTCGCATGGTCCGGCGGAGCCCGAAGTCCGGCGGCGGCGCCGCGTCCGGAGCTGGCGGCAGCCGACGGTCACCCCTGGTCCGTTCAGCCGGCCGTCGTGGGAGCGGAGCCGAGGGTGTCGGGCTCGACGCCCTCGCGGGCCAGCGTCGCCCAGTCGCCCAGGGCGTCGCGGACGGGGGTGATCCAGGCCAGCACGGCGTCCATCTCGGCGGCACCGCTGCCGCCGCAGCGCCCGATGGATCGCTCCGCTGGTTCGGCTCCCCCGGGCTCGAACCGCACGCGCACCGACGTGCCGCCGACGCACCCGGCCGGAGTCGCCACGTCGGGTCCATCGGCCAGCGGGCGGCCCGACAGCACCTGCGCCCACAGGCCGTCGGGCATGGGCGCCTGGGCCTGGTTGACGGGCGTGCCGTAGGAGGTGACGGTGATCCGCAGCGTCGTGGGATCAGCCGTCAGCTCCCAGCTGCGGTGGAAGGCGGGTGGCACGGAGGCGTCCTGGAACGCCACCGTGACCCGGCGCACGGACGCTCCGGTGGCCGCCGTGGCGTCGGTGGCCGGCTCCGACCCCCCGCCGTCGGAGGAGCACGCGGCCAGCACCGCGACGGCGATCACGGGCAGCAGTCGATGGCGCATCAGCACGGTGCCAGCCTTCCACGGAGGGCGGCCCGGCGGGCGCCTCGAAGCTGCTCAGTTGGAGCCGCCCGCGGCGTCCTCGACCTTCTGCTTGCCGGCGGAGATCCACGGCATCATGGCCCGCAGCTCGGCGCCGGTCTTCTCGATCGGGTGGGCCTTGCCCTTGGCCCGCAGCTCGTTGAAGTGCGGGGCACCGGCCTTGTAGTCGCCGATGAACTCCTTGACGAAGGCGCCCGAGGTGATCTCGCCCAGGATCTTCTTCATCTCGGCACGGGTGGCGTCGGTGATGATGCGCGGGCCGCGGGTGAGGTCGCCGTACTCGGCGGTCGTGGAGATGGAGTAGCGCATGCCGGAGATGCCCTGCTCGTACATGAGGTCGACGATCAGCTTCACCTCGTGGAGGCACTCGAAGTAGGCCATCTCGGGCTGGTAGCCGGCCTCCACGAGCGTCTCGAAGCCGGCCTGCACCAGCGAGGTGAGGCCGCCGCAGAGCACGACCTGCTCGCCGAAGAGGTCGGTCTCGGTCTCCTCCGCGAACGTCGTCTCGATCACGCCGGCCCGGGCGCCGCCGATGGCGTGGGCGTAGGAGAGGGCGAGGGCCTTGGCCCGGCCGGTGGCATCCTGGTGGATGGCGATGAGGGCGGGCACGCCGCCGCCCTCGGTGTAGGTCCGCCGGACGAGGTGGCCCGGGCCCTTGGGGGCGATCATGATCACGTCGACGTCGGCGGCCGGCTTGACCAGCTCGAAGCGGATGTTGAGCCCGTGGGCGAAGGCGACGGCGTTGCCCGCCTTCAGGTTGGGGGCGACGTCGCGCTCGTAGACCTCGGCGATGTCGGTGTCGGGCAGGGTGAACATGACGAGGTCGGCCCAGGCGGCGGCCTCGGGCATCGACATCACCTTGAGGCCGGCGGCCTGGGCCTTGGGCGCGGAGCCCGAGCCGGGGCGGAGGCCGACGACGACGTCGACGCCCGACTCCTTGAGGTTCAGCGCATGGGCGTGGCCCTGGGAGCCGTAGCCGAGGATGGCCACCTTGGTGCCCAGGATGACGGAGGGGTCGGCGTCTGCCTCGTAGTACACGGTGGCCATGGGGTTGCTCCTTGCGTCGGACGCCGGCGTCGGGATGCGGCGTGGGGGTCCATCATGATCGCCCAGCTGCTGCTCATGCGGCCAGCGCAGATCCCGCAGCACCCTGATGCGACAGCCGCATGAGGACCGCACGGGCCACGGTCGGTTCCTCGGGGCTCGCCGAACGGCGCGGCGGGGCCGCGCTCGGCTCCGCGGGCCCGGCGCCGGGTGTCACCGCTCAGCCGTCGTAGGGGTGCTCCTCGATCCCTGATTGGCGCTCGTGGTAGTCGGCCGCCTCGGCGACCCACCAGGCCGAGGTCGTCCGCAGCCCGGTCGGATGATCGAGCGTGCCGGCCGCGATCGAGAGGTGCGATGGCCACGCGTCGACGCGCCAGAAGAGGGTCGATCCGCACCTCGAACAGAAGCCGTAGAACACGCCGAGCGCCGGCTCCCACCAGCGCAGCGCTCCACCGTCCTCGATGGCGACGTCCTCGATGGCGACGTCCTCGATGGCGGCCGCCGTCGCCGCCAGGAAGTGCCCCGTCACCCGCCGGCACCGGTGGCAGTGGCAGTTCACGACGTCGCGCAGCGGCCCATCGACCGTGTACCGGACAGCCCCGCACCCGCACCGCCCATGATGAACCTGCACCATGTGGACGACGCTACGGCGTGACCGTGCCTCGCCGAGCAGCGGCCGGTGCTCGGGGCGCCCACTCGAACTGCGCGTCGGTTCCGGGTCTCGCCCACGCGGCCGGCGCCGACACCGCAGCACCTTGACGCGTCTGACAAACGCAGACAACCGGGTCGACGGGTACCCGGGGCATCCGATCAGCGCTGGAGGGCCGCGACCATCCCCGAGGGGCCCGCTGTCCGCCGTGACCGCAGCGTTCATCGCACTTGGCAGCCAACCGAACCGACGACGCCCGACCGCTCGGGACGGACCCCCGCACCGCCCCCGACGGCCCGCTCGATGGTTCGGTCCCCGCCGCCGGGAACGTGCCCGGTACCGTCGGCCCGTGCCCACCATCGCCGATCTGGAACTCGCCCTCGCCGCCGTCGACACGCCGAATCTCGCCGCGCTGGCCCGGGCCCACCACGTCAGCCAGAGCACCATGTCCCGAGCCCTGCAGCGGGTCGAAGCCGAGATCGGGCCCCTCTTCGTCCGCCAGGGCCGATCCCTGCGCGCCGCCGACGACGCCGCCGCCCGGGTGGCCGGCCTCCGTGACGTGATCGACGCCTGGCACCGTCTCACCACCGCCGCCACCAGCCCCGCTCGCCTCACCATCTTCTGCACGGTCACCGCCAGCCAGACCATCGCTCCCGATCTCCTCCGCCGCTACCGCCACCACCACCCCGACGTCGACGTCGAGCTCCGCACCGGTCCCGCCAGCCAGGCCCTCGAGGCCGCCCGCCGCGGGGAGGTCGATGCCGCCATCGCCCCCCTCCCCGATCGCCTCCCCGCATCCATGGCCTCGATCCACCTCGCCGACACCTCGTTCGTCGCCGTGTCCGCCCGTCCCTCCGACGCCGACTGGTCCGCGCCCCGGCTCGTCGTCCCCCGCTCGGGCCTCACCCGATCGCTCATCGAGCGCTGGTGCCGCAGCGCCCTGCACGGCAGCTGGACGGTGCAGGAGACCGACACCCACGAGGAGGCCGTCGCCCTGGCCGCGGTCGGCCCGGGCATCGCCGTCGTTCCCGGGCTGGTGTTCGAGGCGAGCCCCCTGCGCCGCCTCCTGGGCCTCGCGCCGCCGCCCCGGGCCCTGCCCGTGCTGCGCATCGGGCTCGTGGCCCGGCGGACCGCCATCACCGGCGAGCCCCTCGGTTCGCTGTGGGCGATGAGCATCCCGCCGGCCCCACCGATCGACGGCACCCGTTGACGCCCCGACGCCCGACGACCAAGCTGGCCCCGTGAGCGACACGCCCGACGAGCCGATCCGGGACCTCTTCCGCCGATTCGTCGGCGAGGTCCGCAGCTCCCCCCTCTACCAGGCGCTCTGCCCCATCCTCGCGGGCTCCGACGCCGCCATGGCCCTGTACGCCGACACGCCCCCCACGCAGCTGCGGCCCAACCTCCTGCTGGCCGCCCTTCATGCATCGGTGCTGCGCGACCCCGCCCATGAGCTGGCCGGGTGGTTCGCCACCGTCGGCGGCCGGCGTTCCCCCAACGACCCGGCCCTGCCCCGGGCCACCGCTGCGTTCATCGCCGAGCGCGCCGGGGAGCTCCGCCACGGCGTCACCCACGGTGCCACGCAGACCAACGAGGTCGGCCGGTGCGCCATGCTCCTGGCCACGCTCGGGGAGCTGCGGGAGCGAGGGCGCGCCAGCCGTGTCGGCCTGGTGGAGATCGGGGCCAGCGCCGGCCTCA
>JBIKWW010000098.1:0-9512 GCA_044356125.1 Acidimicrobiia bacterium | reverse complement strand
CAGGAGACTGGTGATGGCGGCGATCAGCACCACCACCCCACAGAAGGCCAACACGGTTCGGGTGTCCTGAGCGAACACGGACTGCGAGATCGTGAAGCCCAGTCCGGGGATGTTCCAGACGGTCTCGGTCAGGATGGCGAAGCCCAGGGTATTGGGGATGTCCGAGCCGATGTTCGTGACGATCGGGATCATGGCGTTGCGCAGACCGTGCTTGAACAGCACCCGTCGTCGCGTGACCCCCTTGGCCTTGGCTGTACGCAGGTAGTCGGCCCGAAGGACCTCGAGCATCACCGTGCGCGAGGTGCGCAGGATCCCACCCAGGTTCACGCAGGCGAGCGTGATCGTCGGCAGGATCAAGAACTTCCAGGTGCCCCCGGTCGGGAAGACGAAGAACCACGTCATGCGGTCCTGCTGCCACTGGGTCGGGAAATGCAACCACCGTGGCCAGTCACGCTGAAAGGGGATCACCCCCAGAACGATCTGCAGCAGGATCCCCATCACGAACGGGGGGAACGCCACCAGGAAGATGGACACGAACCCGGAGAACCGGTCGAACAGCCCGTTGTGACGAGCAGCGGCGATCACCCCGGCTCCGACCCCCAGAACCGAGTACAGCAGCACGCCCCAGAAGGCCAGCCGACCACTGGTGATGACGGCCTCCCCGAGCATCTCGCCGATGTCGCGATTCGTCGAAGAGGTCCCGAAGTCGAACGTGGCGATCCGCTCCAGCGACTTCACGTACTGCAGCCAGACCGGGTCGTCGAGCCCGTAGAGGCGGTCGAGGTTGCGCTCGATGGCGTCGGTCTGCACCGCCGCCACCTCACCGCCCCGGTCGGCGACGTCACCGGGCATGAGCCAGATGAGGAAGAACAGCAACGAGAGCGCACCCCACACCACCAGCGCGGTGTGGAACAGCCGACGGAGGAGAAAGGTGCCCATGGATGTCGACTCGGTTGCCGGTGACGGGCTTCGCGCCCGTCACCGGCAACCCGGACCGGTCAGTTGAGCGAGACCTCGGCGTAGTCGATGAACGCGGTGGGGCCCTGCGGCAGACGGGCCACCTTCGGCGAGGTGATGTTCGCCCACTTGTTCCAGTAGAGCGGGATCACCACCGCCTGCTCCATGATGATCTTCTCAGCCTGGTAGTAGAACTCGCCACGCCGCTTCTCGTCGGAAGTGGCCCGAGCCCGGGCGATCAGCCGGTCGACCTCGGCGTTGGAGAACCGCGAGCGGTTGTTGCCGTCGGGCGACGTCGCTGCCGTCGACCAGAGCGGGTTGATGAAGTTGTCGTAGCCCAGGAAGTCGGCCGCCCAGCCGGCCCGGAAGGCCTGACCGGGGTTGCTGCCGATCTCGTTGAAGTACGTGGTCGGCAACATGGCGTCGAACTCCACCTCGATACCAACCGCCTGCAGGTTGTTGCGGATGATCGAGCTGATCTGGGTGTTGGTCGGCGAGTTGGCGAACTTGAGCGTGAGCTTCGGAGCAGGCTTGCCGTACTCGGCCAGCAGCTTGCGGGCGGCGTCGACGTCGGCCGTCTCCTTCACGCCGAAGGTCGTCGGCTTCACCCCTGGGATGCCGGGAGGCGTGAACCCGGTGGCTTCCTTGCGGGACCCGTCGAAGATGGCGTCGTTGATCTGCGTGCGGTTGATGGCCACCGAGGCGGCCTGGCGGAGCTTGGCGTTGGCGAAACCACCCCACTGCGGATCGTTCCAGTTGAAGCCGATGTACTGGATCACCAGCTGAGCCTTCTCCGAGAACTTCGATCCGTACTTCTTCGTCAGCTCGTTGAACTTCCCACCGGGGATGCCGGCAACGTCGGCGCCACCGGACTCGAACACGTTGAGGGCAGCGAGCTCGTCACGCACGATCCTGAACTCGACGCTGTCGAGCAGCGCCTGACGACCCTTGTACCCGCCGAAGTAGCTGTCGTTGCGGACGAGCTTGATGAACTGCCCGCGGCGCCAGGGCTCAGCCAGCTTGAAGGGGCCGTTGCCGATCATCAGGCCGTCCCCGTAGTTCCGGCCGGCGTTGCAGGCCTCCTTGGTGAGCGGCGAGAACAGCGTGTGGGTGGTCTCGGCGATGAAGTCGGCGTACGGGGTAGTCAGCTCGACCCGGAGGGTCAGGTTGGCGTCGTCGGCGATGAGACCGCTGATGGTCTTGGACTTGCCCTCGTCGACGAGCTTCTTGCCCTTGACCGTGTCGAGGTGGTAGCTGACGGTCGAGGCCAGGGCCGGATTGGCAACCCGCTCCCAGGCGCACTTGAAGTTCGACGGCAGCACGTCTTCCCCGTTGGAGAACTTGACGCCCTTGCGGAGCTTGAAGGTGACGACGTCGCCGGCGGCGTTCGTCGACACCGACTCGGCCACGTTCGGCTTGATCTCGTTGGTCTCGTAGTCGAGCTCCATGAGGCCGTCCCACAGCAGCAGGATCACCTGGCTGGCGTTGACCGAACCGGAGATCCCGGGATCGAGGTCCTGCGGGTCGCCGGTGGCGAAGTTGCGGACGTCGACGAGGTTGCCGCCCTTCTTGCCGGCTGGGGCGGCCGCGGCAGCGGCGGTCGTGGCCGGGGCTGCCGTCGTGGCCGGGGCGGCCGTCGTCGGGGCCGCGGTCGTGGCCGTGGGCTTCTTCGTGGTCGTGGTCCGGCGCGTCACGGCGTCGGCCATCGGGGTCAGCGCAGTGACGGCGAGCGTTCCCAACGCCGCCACGGCAAGTGCTTTACGGGACATGAAACCTCCGTCGAGGATGGGTCAGGCGGACGTCCCCCGTGCGTCGGCACCGAATGGCAACGCCATGAGAACTGGAGTCGAACGGTACCAGTCAGCGGGGGGAAGGTTGGGCCATCGTCGGTGACCGTGGTTCCGTGGCAACCGGGCCGGTGACCGGGGTCAGGGAGCGGCGGCCACGATCGCCGCGAACTCGTCGGGATCGAGGCTGGCTCCGCCGACGAGGAGGCCGTCCACATCGGGCTGGGCGAGCAGTTCGGCGGCGTTGGAGGCCTTCGCCGACCCGCCGTACTGGACCCGCACGGTCAGCGCCGCCTCGGCCCCGAACCCGGCCCTGACCTGGTCCCGGACCGCCGCGCACATGGCCTGGGCATCGGCCGCGGTGGCCGTCCGCCCCGTCCCGATGGCCCAGATGGGCTCGTAGGCGATGACCAGGCGTCCGACGTCGGCGGCGGCCACGTCGGCCAGACCGGCGTCGACCTGGGCCCGCACGACGGTCTCGGCCTCCCCCGCTTCGCGCTGCTGGAGGGTCTCGCCGCAGCACATGATCGGCGTCATCGAGTGGCGCAGGATGGCCACGACCTTCTCGTTGACGCCGGCGTCGGTCTCGCCGAAGGACTGCCGGCGCTCCGAGTGCCCGCAGATCACATAGGCGCAGTCGAGCTTGGCCAGGAAGGCCACGCTCACCTCCCCGGTGAAGGCCCCCTTCTCGCCCGGGTGGCAGTGCTGGGCCCCGAGCCTGATCTGCACCTTCTTCTCCGACAGCAGGAACGTCTGGACGGTCCGCAGGTCGGTGAAGGGCGGATGCACGCTGACGTCGGCTCTGGCGTGGTGCTCCGACGTCAGCCGGAACGCCAGCTTCTCGACGCAGTGCAGTGCCTCGAGGTGGTTGTGGTTCATCTTCCAGTTGCCGCTGACGAGCGGCTTGCGGATCCCGGCCATGGTCTTGGTTCCTCCGTTGGTTGGTCAGCCCGCGAGGCCCATGCGGACGGCCGCATCGCGCAGGGCGGCGAGACCGGGCAGGTCGCCCTGCTCGATGAACTCCAGGCTGGCCCCGCCCCCCGTCGAGACGTGGTCGACCTCCCGGTCCAGCCCGAACTGGGCCAGTGCCGCCGCCGAGTCACCGCCGCCCACCACGGTGAACCCGCGGGCCTCGGCGATGGAGTGGGCGATGTGACGGGTCCCGGCAGCGAAGCGGTCGTCCTCGAAGACACCCATCGGTCCGTTCCAGAAGACCGTTCGGGCCTCGCCGATGATGTCGCCGAAGGCCGCCGCCGTGCCCGGACCGATGTCGAGGCCCTTCCAGCCCGGCGGCAGGTTCACCCCGGCCTGGCGGACCTCGCCGCTGCGCGCCGCCGGATCGGCCCCGAAGCCGCCCTCGGGGCTCAGGGCGGTGAGGTCGTGGGGCAGCACGATGCGGTCACCGGCCCGCTCCAGCAGGGCCCGGCAGGTGTCGACCATGTCGGGCTCGAACAGCGATCCCCCGATCTGGTTGCCCCGGGCGGCGAGGAAGGTGAAGCACATCCCGCCGCCGACGATCAACGTGTCGCACCGGCCGAGGAGGGCGTCGATGACCTGGAGCTTGTCGCTGACCTTGCTCCCCCCGAGCACGGCCACGAAGGGCCGTCGGGGATCATGGAGGAGACCCCCGAGGACCTCCACCTCCTTGGCCAGGAGCCGGCCGGCGGCGCTGGGCAGCAGCCGGGGTGGCCCGACGATCGAGGCGTGGGCCCGGTGGGCGGCCCCGAACGCGTCGTTGACGTACAGGTCCTGCCCCTCGACGAGGTGGGCCACGAAGGCGTCGGAGTTGCCCTCCTCACCGGCGTCGAAGCGGAGGTTCTCGAGCAGGGCCACTCCGGGGGCGAGCTCGGCCAGCCGGGCCCGGACGGCGTCCATGGCGTACCGGGGATCGGGCGCCCCCTTGGGCCGGCCCAGGTGGGAGCACGCCGTCACGACGGCCCGGCGCCCCGTCAGCCAGTGCAGGGTGGGCAGGGCCGCCCGGATGCGCAGGTCGTCGGTGATGACGCCCTTCGACATCGGCACGTTGAAGTCGCAGCGGACCAGCACCCGCTTGCCGGCGACGTCTCCCAGGTCCTCCAGCTCGGCGACACCGAACTTCATCAGCTCACCGCAGCTTCTTGCCGACGTGGGCGCAGAGGTCCACCAGGCGGTGCGAGTAGCCGACCTCGTTGTCGTACCAGCCGAACACCTTCACCAGGTTGCCCAGGGTCTGGGTGAGCTGGCTGTCGAAGGTGCAGCTGGCCGGTGAGCCCACGATGTCGGAGCTCACCAGCGGGTCGGCCGAGTACACGAGCACCTTGGACAGGCGGCCCTTCCTGGCCGCCGCGGCGAAGGCGGCGTTGACCTCCTCGGCCGTCACGTCCCGGCGCAGGACGCCCGTGAAGTCCGTGATGGAGCCGTCCGGCACCGGCACCCGCAGGGCCTGGCCGTCGAGACGGCCCTTCATCGACGCCAGCACCAGGCTGGTGGCCCGGGCCGCCCCGGTGGAGCTGGGCGTGATGTTGACGGCCGCCGCCCGGGCCCGGCGCAGGTCCTTGTGGGGCCCGTCCACCAGCATCTGGTCGCCGGTGTAAGCGTGGACCGTGGTCATCAGGCCCTTCTCGACGCCGAAGGCATCGTCGAGCACCTTGATCATGGGGACGAAGCAGTTCGTGGTGCAGCTGGCGTTGGAGATCACCGTGTGCTGCTTGGGGTCGTAGGTGTCCTCGTTGACGCCCATCACGAACGTGACGTCGGCCCCGGCGCTGGGGGCGCTCACGATGACCTTCTTCGCCCCGGCCTCGACGTGGGCGGCGGCCTTGTCGCGGTCGGTGAAGAAGCCCGTCGACTCCACCACGATGTCGATCCCGAGGTCCTTCCACGGCAGCTTGGAGGGGTCGCGTTCGGCCAGCACCCGGAACTCGTCGCCGTCCACCGAGATCCCCGCCTTGGTGGTCTTGACCACCCCGGAGACCCGCCCGTGGACGGAGTCGTACTTGAGGAGGTGGGCGAGGGCGTCGACCGTGGTGAGGTCGTTCACGGCCACGAAGTCGATGACCTTCTTGCCCGAGCGGGCCTCCTGCTCCTTCACCGCCCGCAGGAAGTTGCGGCCGATCCGGCCGAATCCGTTGATCGCGACGCGTACAGCCATGGTGGACCTCCGAGGTCGGGACGGGACGCCTCGGGCTGGCCCTGGCGTCGTGTGGACGGCGGCATTCTTGCCCACCGACCGGCCCGGCCGGGCACCCGATCGGCCCGGGGCGGACGGCCGACGGTCCCATCCGGAGCCCTCAGCGCACGGGGCTCAGGTCCTCGAGCGCGACTGCCAGACGGTCGGGGTCGTGGAGACGGCCCGAGTCGGTGGCGATCGGCCAGTCGATCACCTGGACTCCGCTCACGTGGCCGAGCGGCATGGCCGCCGGGTCGCGCAGCACGTAGTCGACCTCGACACCATGGCGCCGCAGGGCCAGCACGTGACGGGCGACGTCGTAGCCCGTCGTCTCGGGGTGCTGCTCGGCCAGGTTGGCGACGTAGACCTTGCGGGCCGGTGAGCGCCGGTAGGCGTCGCGCAGCTGGGGCACGCCCATCACCGCCAGCAGGCTCGTGTAGAGCGATCCCGGGCCGAGCACGATCTGGTCGGCCCGCTCGATCGCCGTGATCGCCTCGACGTGCACCTCCGGATCAGGCGGCACCATGGTCAGCGTCGTGATGCCCGACGTCGCCCCGACGGCCACCTCCCCCTCGACCTCATGGTGCTCCCCGCCGGGATCACGGAACGTCGCCTTGAGCACGACGGGGTCGACCGTGGCCGGGATCAGCCGGCCGTGCCCGCCTACCATCTCGACGAGCGCCTCGATGGCCGCCTTGAAGCTCCCGAGGGTCTCGGTGAGCCCGGCGATGAGGATGTTGCCGACCGGGTGGCCCTCCAGCTCCGACGCCGTGAAGCGGTGCTCGAGCAGCCGCGTCCAACGGGCGTCGGCGTCGTCGCCGGCCAGGGCCACGACGCAGCGGCGCAGGTCCCCCGGAGCGGGGATGCCGAAGGCGCGACGCAGGCGTCCGCTCGATCCGCCGTCGTCGGCCACCGACACGATCCCGGTGATCTCCCCGGCGTAGCGGCGCACGGCCCGCAGCGTCGTCGAGAGCCCGTAGCCGCCTCCGAGCGCGACCACCTGGGGTCGCTGGGACCGCTGTACGGAGGGCAGCGAGGACGGCACGGGCGGCGAGGACGGCACGGGCGGCGAGGACGGCACGGGCGGCGAGGACGGCACGGGCGGCGAGGGCGGCACGGGCGGCGAGGGCGGCACGGGCGGCGAGGACGGCACGGGCGGGCGACTCAGCGCTTGTGCAGGTCGCGGTGGCGGATCATCGGTGGATGGCCGAGCTGGGTGAGTCGGTTGCCCAGCTCCTCGGCCACGGCGACGGACCGGTGCTGACCTCCGGTGCAGCCCACGGCGATCGACAGGTAGGCCTTGCCCTCCTTCACGTAGGCCGGCAGCAGCATGGCCAGGAGATCGTCGAGCCGCGAGAGGAACTCCTGGGTCACCGGGTTGCCGAGGACGTACTCCCGGACCGGCGCGTCGACCCCGGTGAAGGGACGCAGCTCGTCGACCCAGTGCGGATTCGGCAGGAAGCGCAGGTCGAAGACGAGATCGACGTCGGTCGGCAGCCCGTGCTTGAACCCGAAGCTGACCACCGAGACGGCCATGACCGTCGAGTCGTCGGACGTGCCGAACATCGCCACGATCCGCTCGCGGAGCTGGTGCACGTTGAGATCGCCGGTGTCGACCACGACGTCGGCCCGGGCCTTCAGCGACTCCAGCAGCAGGCGTTCCCGCACGATCCCCACGGCCGGGGTCTCCTGCTCGGCCAGCGGGTGCCGCCGACGGGTGCCCTCGTAGCGGCGGATCAGCACCTCGTCGGACGCGTCGAGGAACAGCACCCGGACCCGGCTGCCCCCTGCCCTCAGCGCCTCGATGGCCGGCTCGACGCGGTTGCGGCCGACGTCGTCGGCCATGTTGCGCCCGAGCACGAGGACCACCTTGCTCACCTGCGTCCCGGGCGTCTCGATGAGCTCGACGACCTTCGGAGCCAGGGAGATCGGGAGGTTGTCGATGGTGAACCAGCCCAGATCCTCGAAGGTGTCGGCCGCCGTCGAGCGCCCCGCTCCGCTCATGCCGGTGATGATGACGAACTCGGCCATGGCTCAGCGGGCCCCGGCTCCGCCGAGGGACAGCTTGCGCGCCCGGAGCAGCAGCAGACGAGGGATCGTGTCGGCCATCCCGTAGTTGTCGTCGTGGGCCTTCTCGAGGAAGCCGGGGGGCGGGGCAGGTTCCTGCATCTCCATGAGGAACAGGCTGGCGGCGGCCATGGCGTTCACGTAACGGCTGAGGGGACGGTGGACGAACGGGATGAAGACGTTCTTCTCCACTTCTTCGATCACGTCGCTCTCGATCAGGTAGGGACCGATCCGCCAGTACTGCTCTTCGAGCACGGTGTCGTCGATCCACCCGGAGTCCGGCGTCTGCAGGAGCGGGTGGTTGAGCAGGAACAGGAACGTCCCGCCGGGGCGCAGCACGCGGCCGACCTCGGCGATGGCGGCGTCGACGGCCGAGATGTGCTCGAAGACCAGGCAGGCCAGGGCGGCGTCGAAGCAGGCGTCGGGGAACGGCAGCGCAGCCGCCTCGGCCTGGGCGTAGACGGGCCCGCCGGCGCGACGGACGGCCGTCACCACCTGGGCCGCGGTGGGGTCCACGCCGACGACCTCGATGCCGCGCGCCGCAGCGACCCGGGCGAGCTGGCCCTCCCCCGTGCCGATGTCGAGCAGACGGGAGATCCCGGGCCCGGCCAGGCGCTCGGCGACCATGGGGATGATCTGCTGCTCGTACTCGGGGTCGGCCCCCTCGGAGAAGCCCTCCTGCCACCAGCCGGCGTTGATCTCCCAGAGCTCATCGCGTTCGGAGCGCACACCGCCAGCCTGGCACGCCCGGAGCACGGGGCCGGGCCCGGGTGCCCGACGGCCACCCGCTGCGCACAACCGGCGACTCCGTGCCCGGTCGATCCTCGAGATCCCCCGTTGTCACCACTACACGTGGCAGCGATGACGGGACATCCGCAATGACGGCCGCTCCTGGAGCCTCCCTCAAAAGGCGAGCAGGAGGGGGGCGGCAGCCGTGCAGCCCGGTCCAGCCCGGTCCAGCCCGGTCCAGCCCGCCGGACGGGTCAGCCCGGCGGACGGGTCAGGCGGGGCCGTGGAGCTTGGCGTGGACCGCCTCGGCGACCGGGGTGGGAAGCCAGGGCAGGGCCCTCAGCTCCTCGAGCGTCGCCCGCTTCACACCCGAGACACCCCCCAGCTCCCGGGTGAGACGGGCCTTGCGGGCGGGCCCGAGGCCGGCGATGCCGTCGAGCGCACTCACCGTCATGCGCTTGCCCCGCAGCTCACGGTGGTAGGTGATGGCGAAGCGGTGGGCCTCGTCGCGCAGACGCTGCAGGAGGTAGAGCGCCTCGCTCTGACGGGGGATGCGCACCGGTTCGGGCGAGCCCGGCACGAACACCTCCTCGTACTGCTTGGCCAGCGAGCACACGGCGATCTCCTCGTCGAGACCGAGCTCGGAGAGTACCTTCACGGCCGAGGTGAGCTGACCCTTGCCACCGTCGATCACGAGCAGGTTCGGCGGGTACTTGAAGCGCCCGCCCCGCTCCTCCACCGGCTTCTCCCGCTCCTCGATCCAGTTCGTCAGCCGACGCGTCAGCACCTCCTCCATCGCCGCGAAGTCGTCATTGCCCTGACCC